>JAJFTV010000060.1 GCA_021372725.1 Chloroflexota bacterium
CTCCTTTATAAAAAAACTGCAAATTGGCCGGGGGGCACACCTAGGAGAACTCCACTTGGCTTTACCACAAATTGGTCATTTCTCACCTGACTGATTTCAACATTTGCAGGCCTGGACTGATAACAAATTTTTACTTGGGCACTGAAAGATTTAGAAGCCAACTGACTGTTAATCAGGCCTACCTGATGGCTAATAAAGCTGCCTTGTACCCATCTCCTTACAATCAAGCGAATTATATTCGCTCGTCTTTCTGTGATTTTTGTTTTATATTCAGTCGATGAGTTCATAATACATATATTTATCATATTGAAAAATCAGATTACCATGTTGTGACAGAAAACCCTTCAGATTCCGTTCATCTTTTGAGTCTTCAATATAAAAGAGGTGTTTACATTCCTGGGGGCCTTTAGTTAGCATCTGCGAATTATTTACTGGTCGGTAGATTGTGGGGATATCCAGAAACCAGGCTGATAGAATAGGGACCGTAGAGTACATACAAGGTGGGTTTATTTCTTGCATTTTTTCAATGACCTGTTCCGGAATTGGTTCCGCCTTTTTTACAGGCGGTAAACCACCATTAAATTCGACATACGTTGATGAAGATAAAACTGTGATGAGTATGGTGAGCAATAAAACATTTTGTAGCTTGATATTCTGTATTTTACCCAGTAATGAAAAGCAAGCCTTGAATAAGCCTGCAAAGCCGAGTACCACAAAGAAACCCAACAGAGGCGTATATATTCTGGCAGTATCAGGTCCCTCGAGATAATTCGCAACGATTACAATATGGATCACAAGAAATATTAAATAACTATATACCAGTCTCCTTGATTTTTTAAAAAATATCAAGAAGAATGGTAATCCTAACCAGGCAATAATGTATTCTTTAGAAAATAAATTTTTTAACGCAAGAACAACTCGAGTAAACCACCTCGAAAGAAAAGCCCTTTTATGGCCAAAAATAGTGGCAAAGACCGGGGGAGGGGGTGAAAAGCTTTTATAGAGCTCGTCGTGAGTTTGTTCGATCTCTTTAATACTATCGATATGTTGCTGTAATGTAAATGTAGGTTCCCCGGTCAAGACGTAACTCCTGATGATAAATGGTGATACGACAATAAGAATGCCAAGTCCTAATAATACGCCTTTAGAAAACCATTTCTTTGCCGGAAATCTCGAAACAATAAAATATATCGCAAAAACACCACCAAACAGAGCTAAATTAGGTTTGGATAGATATAACAAACCACACAAAATACCATAGAATAGAGGCTTTGTATTTTTATTGATGACCACGTTGAGATTGATTAATATTAGAGAGTAAGTGATGACTTCGTATGAGTCTGATAAAGCCATTTTAAAATAGCTGAATGAGAATAAACTTGCAGTAATGGCGGTCAATATAGCGATTAACCGTATAAGGATTGCTTTCCGGCGATCAGTTTCTGCATTTTCTATATTTTGTACTTTAATTACAAATCTGTAGATTAAGCAGCCATTGAGAAGAAACAAAAAACTGTTCAAGAGTTTGATCACGATTGGAGAAGGGGAAAATATGAGAAAAAGAGCTGCGTAAATTAGAACTTGGAAGGGATGCCGGATAAAATCCGGATGGTTGATTGTCGTTGGAAAATATGTATAACCCACAGGCAAGATATACTTTGTAATAAAAAAATCGCCACGCATTGTATTCCGGGCTACTTGAGCTGTATCCATGACCAGGCTGGTGCTGAAGGAGTTAAGCGTAGAAAAAGCGTTTGTTATCTTCATTCCTAATAAGTAGAATACAATGAGGGTTATAAGCAAACCTATCAGATAAAAATCGACATGGATATTTTTAAAAAGAAAAGATAACTTGGCCTTGTTTGTTTTTTGAGCATTCATCGATTGTCAGTACCCTCCAGAAAATAAAGATCCTGACTTTCCGAACTCATCAAAGCGTCCCCCCGAGCCACTTGTGGTAACCCATGAGAAATGCCTTTCCTTCCATGGGTTTTTTACCGGCCGGTTGTACCTGGCTGAAAACAAGACTGCCCCCTTTTGCACCAATGGCAGGTCTCTGGTCAATGATCGATTTCCTTCCTGCTACCGCATGGATGTCATGTTCTATGTAAGCTTTGTGGATTTTTAAGATTCCGTTATCGAGAGGAATATAACATCCTGGCCAGGGATAGTAAGCCCTGATTTGTCTTTCCAGCAGTTCCACCGGCTGTGAAAAATCCAGCAACCCATCTTCCTTTTTTAGCAATGGAGCGTATGTCTGGCCTTCAGACGGCTGGGGAACCGGCTCGATAATACCTTTTAGATAATCCGGCAGCGTCTCTGTGAGCAATGCTGCTCCTGCACCGGCCAAACGCATTTCCAGTGTTTCTGCAGTATCGGTCGAAGAAAGATCCAATGCAAATCGGCTCAAAAGCGGCCCGCTGTCCAGCCCTTCTTCCATTTTCATGATTGTGATACCTGTTTGGGTGTCACCGTGCAAAATCGCAGCCTGTATGGGGGATGCCCCTCGCCAGCGCGGCAGCAGTGAAGCATGTACATTAAGGCATCCAAAGCGGGGAAGATCAAGAATGTCCTTGCGAAGGATTTTCCCATAGGCAGCAACCACGATCACGGCCGGTTTCCAGGCCTTGATTTGCTCGAATGCGGAAGAATTCCCACGCAATCTTTCTGGTTGGATAACGGGCAAATTCAGCTCCAACGCAGCTTCCTTGACCGGACAGGGGCGAAGCTCCCTGCCCCTGCCGGCAGGCTTGTCAGGTTGTGTGACCACCCCTGCCACGGCAAAATCCTGCACGAGTGCCTTTAATACCGGAACCGCAAAAAAGGGCGAGCCCATGAAAACGATTGGGTTATCTTCCATTGTACACATTTGATAACTGTCTATTCGTGTGCATTCGTTGACGATTGAACCATTGTTACATATAATGATTTAGGCGAAT
Source organism: Chloroflexota bacterium (assembly GCA_021372725.1). Classification (GTDB taxonomy): domain Bacteria; phylum Chloroflexota; class Anaerolineae; order Anaerolineales; family Anaerolineaceae; genus JAJFTV01. The sequence goes on from JAJFTV010000060.1 coordinate 2,940, forward strand.
AAATTCGATCGTCTAATTATCAACCATTTATCTTATCACAAAATAAAGGGGAATTTTATGACTGACCAAAATGTAGAACCCACTGACATCACGAGTGACGATAAATTATGGTGCGCACTGACTTATATATTCTCTCCCATTGTACCGGTAATCATACTCCTCATGGAAGACAAGAAAGACCGGCCTTTCATTAAAGCTCACAATATGCAGGCGCTCATCCTGGGCATCGTTCTATGGGTGATTAATGTCGTATTGAGTTTCGTTTATGTGGGTGTTTGCACCAGTGGTTTGACCCTGATCCTCATGATCTATTATGGTTACACAGCTTATCAAGGAAAATACGTCAAAATCCCTGTCATCACCGATTTTGTAAAAAAGCAAGGCTGGGAATAATCACCGGGGAGGTTGAATTAATTGCCCGCCTTTGGTTGGCAATTTCCCCATTCCAGCCGCAATGATCATTAGCTCCATTCCGTTGGCCGCCTCAGTTTACGGAGTGATGGGCGGGTTAAAGTGCAATAATGGAATTGATACTTTCTACAATCTCAGCCGGTGGTCTTGTTGGCGCGGCAAATCAATATTTGTGTCTCTTAATTGTAGCCATCGCAGCTCGCTTTAATTTAATCACCCTCTCGGATCAAACTGCTTTCCTTTCGAGTTACTGGTTCATTGGTATCACTGCCTTCCTTTGGTTGATCACCCTGGCTCCGGCATATTCCTCCCTGCTTTCTCCCGGGATTGGAAATGCAATTAACACAGTTTCAAACCTGATCAGCGGGTTTTTGGTTCCCGTTTCTTCTGCAATCATTTCCCTGGCTGCCATAGGGGTGATTGTCAATCTGAATCCGGATATGAAACTGATGCTGGAGACCTTCAAGATCCTCACCCAGGCTGGAAATTTTGGGCCGACAGGCTATGTCATCGCGGCTGGTGGTGCAGTATCGGCAACCGCACTAACCGGTTTACGCGCTCTTGCAAAACCTGCCATCAGTACATCGACCGGTACTGCCGGTACGATATCGGCTCCCGTTTATGCCACGCTTGAAAACATTTTTTCAATCGTGCTGATGGGGATTGCCTACATCCTGGCCAAGGTAAATCCCTGGCTGTTGGTGGCGATCTTTATCATCACCGCTCTCTTTATCGTCGCGATGGTTGTTTTTGCAATCTCCCAATTCCGCAAGTTAAGAACAGGCATCGGCAAAGTGTTGTACCTCGCACAGATTAATCCCCGCGCAGGGCTTGCCATTATTGTCGAATTCTTCGTCTGGGGCATCGGGTGGATGACCTGGAAGCAGTGGGGTAGAGGTGTCTTGATGCTGTTCTTCCTGGCATTATGGGGTATCCTGTTTCTTATTGTTCAACCCATGTTCGTTTCGATATTTGCATTCTTGCCACCTGTCGTCCCTGCAATAGGGTTCATTTCCATTGTGGCCTTGATCATGATCTATTTTGGAATTGGCCTCCGGTCAGCATCCAGACTGATGAATTACATCGAAAATTCAATGGAGAATAAGGCGACCACCCCCGGCTAGATATCAGGACTCGGTTGGAAAACCCGCTTCCGGCCAGGTTTCATCCCCCTTCGATTGGAAAAATTTCTCAAAACCTTTATTCAAGAGGTTGTTCGATTTACGGTACAATCTGAAAAATATCTTACGGAGTGGAAGAATGCAAAACGAAAGCCAAATAGTCATCTATGCAACACAATGGTGTCCCGATTGTCTGCGGGTACGCAGGCTTTTGGATGAGATGAAAATTGAATATAAGTTGATTGACATTAATCAGGATGAGAGGGGCAAAGAATATGTCATGAGGGTAAATCATGGAAACAAAAGTGTTCCGACAATTCTCTTTCCGGACGGAAGCATTCTCGTCGAACCTTCCAACTCAATTTTGTCCCAAAAAATAAACCGATTGAAAACCGATGCTGAAAACAACGTGATTGATCAATCTTGAGGTTCGTTGCCTTGACGAGTAGCCCGCACTATTTTTCGAATCAACCAAAAGATGAATACCCCAATAAAAAGACCAAAGGACATCAATAAATAGGCGGTGGTTAATGGTTTTTCTTTTCCAATCGTGTTCGGATTTGTGTACAGTCTTTGGTTCAATTCATCAACGAATTTTGGATTAGGAGTCACAGGATTCAATGATTTCTGCAATGTTTGTTCCAATTCGGTAAGTTTTCGGGTATAAGTGGTTGTCGATCTCATGGATGCTTTCTCCAATAATGTTTATTCAACATTCATTTTTTTAATCTTGACGCGCAGGGAAATTAATGTGCGGTGGTAAAGGCTTTTCACTGCACCTTCACTCTTGTCCATAATTTCTCCTATCTCGGCATTCGATAATCTGTCGACAAATTTTAAGATGACTAATTGCTGACGATCAGCCGGAAGCTTGTGAATCGCTTTCAGCAACAATTCAGTCTCCTGATTTTGTACCAGAGTATTCTCCGGATGTTCATCAGGCAAATGCAGCCCCTGATGATCTTCGATGGACTCTTCTTTTTTACGGCTGTTATCGCGATGCCAGTTTGCCACCAGATTATGAGCAATCCTGTAAAGCCAGGCTGAGAAAGGGATGCCTTTGTCTTCATAAGTATTGATGTGGGCAAGCGCCCTTTGAAATACCTTTGCGGTTAAATCCTCAGCATCGCATGCATTACCGGTTCTATAATAGACGTAGTTATAGATTCTACCTACATACTCCTGGTATAGTTTGCTAAAGGCATCTGCATCACCCTGGATCGCTTGATTGAGGAGTTCATCTTCCGGAGGCAAATCGGACATATACGCTGCTCTTCCTGTTGATTTTGTTCATATTAACCCAGGCCTTTGATCGAGGTTGCTCATTGATGGAGGTTGTTGAATAAGGCTCAAAAGTTTTGGTTCCATTACACCTCATCCCTTTAGACGGAGGTTTTTTCGCAAGAGATGGTAACATCTCCAGAGATGGTGACATCTCCAGAGATTGTATCATCTTTCACTTGACCCTCATGTTATCGAAGATTAGAATAGAGGTAGAAACGAACTCCCTTTATGTTACCTTATCCTGGCATTCGTAACTTGTAAAAATTCTGATTTACCTAAGGAGTAAATAATGAAGGATTTTTTAGTTCGAGGTTCACTATCAGAAATCGATCCGGAAGTAGAAAAGCTTATCAAGCTGGAGACTGAACGGCAATTTCGGAAATTGATTCTGATCCCCAGCGAAAGTTCTGCACCAGCCGCAGTTCGAGAATCGATGGGTTCAGTCTTTCAAAATTTATATGCCGAAGGGTATCCCGATGAGGACACCCGTTGGTTGAAAGAAGATGAAATCCTGGATTATCCAACCCAATTAGGGCATTTCAGACGTTATGGAGATCCGCGATATTACAAAGGCATGGACTATGTCAATATCGTTGAAGAGCTGGCCCGCCGGCGGGCAGCAGAAGCATTCGCCACCCCAAAAGTATCCGCAGACCAGATCTATGTAAATATTCAGCCATTATCGGGCGCCCCTGCCAATAACGCTGTATACACGGCATTGATCAAACCCGGTGACACCATTTTGGGCATGAACCTGCTTCACGGTGGACATCTTTCCCATGGATCCTCTGTCAATCGATCCGGCATGCTTTACAACGTAGTCCATTACAATGTTGATCCAGAAACCGAAAAAATTGACTATGACAAGATGCAGGAACTGGCGAATGAACATAAACCAAAAATCATTATCGCAGGGTACTCATCGTATCCCTGGATCCCTGACTGGAAACGTTACCGCGAAATTGCCGATTCCGTCGGAGCCTATTTACTGGCCGATATCTCTCATATTGCCGGTTTGGTTGCTGGCGGGGTAGTTCCTTCGCCGGTTGGTTTTGCTCATGTCATAACATTCACTACCCATAAGACACTCTGTGGACCGCGTGGCGCGGTCATCTTAACCCAGAGTCCAGCGCTATCCAAAAAAATTGATAAGGCTGTGTTTCCCGGCGAACAAGGCGGCCCGCATGTCCATATCTTTACCGCACTTGCCACCACATTCAAGATCGCCCAAACACCCGGCTTTAAACAGCTTCAAGCCCAAATTTTGAAAAATACGGTGGCCTTGACCAAACGGCTGCAAGAACGAGGAATGAGAATTCCGTTTGGTGGTACCGATACCCACCTTGGGAATGTAGACTGCCGAACGATCACTGGCGAAAACGGCGTCACTCTTTCCGGCGACCTCGGAGCTCGAATTCTGGACATTGCCGGTATCGTTGTGAACCGGAATACCATCCCGGGGGACAAAACTGCCCTGTATGCTTCGGGTATTCGATTCGGCACACCCTGGATTACTCAACGCGGGTTCAAGGAAGAAGATACGGTAAAAGTTGCCGACATCATGGCAGATGTCTTGCTGGGAATTAAACCCTACCCGATGCATACACGCAAAGGTGAAGAAACCCGGGCCAAGATCGATTTTGAACTGCTCGAAAACGCCAAACTCCGCGTTCGCGAATTGGCAGAGTCCGCCGGATTCGACGGTGAAAAATCGCACACCGGTTATCCTCACTTCTACTATATCGATGACGAGCCTCGTTTGAAGAGCGGCTGGGTTGCCTTTGATTTGAAAGGTGAGAATATTCGCAGCATCGTGAATTATGTTTTCACATCGGATGCAGGAGCTCTAAAGCCAGGCCAAAGCCAAAAGACCAATCTGGTCACCGACAAAGAAAAACTGGATGCTGTGTTGACTTGCATTGATCCATTCCACTTCAAAGTGACTGTTTCTCAATCGAAGGCCGGTTTGGCGGCCGCCTGGCTGCGTGATCTCTCCGATGGCTATATTTCCTTTGACCCGGATCTGCAACGGCGGATCCCTGGGGCATTCGAGGTTACTGAAAGCACGGCTGCTCCTTACACAGCAATTGAAACGGAAATGGTTTCGGCAACCAAGCCTTACTATATCGGGCTCGAAGCAGGCAAGGGTGAAGCATTACCAAAATTCAAATGGGTCGAACCGGAAAATGTTCTTCTAAAACGAACACCACTTTATGAAGTCCACAAAAAACTGGGCGCAAAAATCATCCCCTTTGCCGGCTGGGAAATGCCAGTCTGGTACACCTCGGTTCTTGAAGAACACCTGGCTACACGTCAGGCGGCAGGTTTGTTTGATGTCTCTCACATGGCAGTTTATCAGGCTGAAGGGCCCGATGCAGAGGTATTTCTTGACAGCGTTTGCGCCAACGATATCGGTGCATTGAAAGTGGGCGAATCACTCTATACGCACCTCCTGGATACAGATGCCAACGTCATTGATGACCTGTTGGTATACCGCCGTGGTGTGGAAAAATATCTGGTAGTTGTCAATGCATCCAACGATGACAAAGACTGGGCCTGGTTAAAAGCAGTTCGGGAAGGTAAAGTCATGGTAGATCCTTCCAGACCTTACGCAAAAGCTTTTGGCTGCAATGTGAACTTTCGCAATCTAAAAGATCCGGCAGCGGGTGATGAAATGCGGGTGGATATTGCCCTGCAAGGTCGAAAATCCCGCGACATCTTGCTTGCTCTGGGTGTCGACGCCGAAAACAAAGCTCGAATTATGGCACTGCAGCGCACACAGCTCTGTGAAGCAGAGGTTGGCGGGATTGACCTGGTGGTGTCCAGAACCGGGTATACCGGTGAAAATATGGCTTTTGAGTTGTTTGTTCACCCTGACCGGGCGGTTGAACTCTGGAATGGTTTAATGAAGGTTGGTGAACCAATGGGATTAAAACCGATCGGACTTGGTGCCCGCGATTCACTTCGTACTGAATTTGGCCTGCCATTATATGGCGATGAAATGGGCGGCGTCTTTAATTTGGGCGTTTCCGAAGCCGGTTTCGGTTCTTATGTAAAAACCTATAAACCCTGGTTTATCGGCCGGGAGGCCTATATCAAACGTGAAGCAGCTCAAAAAGGAATTGTGGTCCGCTTCCGCTTCGAAGAAAAACGCACCCGCATGGCACATCATGGTAACCCCATTGTAGACAGCAAGGGAAAAGTGATCGGCAAGGTCACCAGTTGTGCAATTGACAGTGACGGTTACCTTACCGGGCAGGCATTTGTGGATGAAAAATATTCCGAAGAAGGCACTGAATTGTTTATCTTTCAGTCAGCATCCGATAAGGCCGAGAAGGCAGCAGCCTCTCTCGATTTCGGCGATAAAATTACACTTCCCTCCCTGGCTATAGTAGTCAGCCGCTTTGCCAAGCTGAAATAAACAGATATAGCGGGCTAGAAATAGCCCGCCTTAATTTTTTTTATCAGCTACCTCATAAACATTTATTAAGGAGACAAATATGCAAACACTGTGGGAAAGCAGATACGCTCAACGGATGAAAGGAATGAAAAGTTCTGCAATTCGGGATTTGCTCAAAGTGGTCGAGCAGCCTGGGATGATCTCATTCGGCGGCGGTTATCCGGCCCCTGAAGTGTTCCCCGTGAAGGAATTCTCTGAAGCCTGCCAAAAAATCTTAAGTGATCCAGCAAAATCAAAACTGGCACTGCAGTACGGTGGAACTGAGGGTTATTTACCTCTTCGCGAGATGATTGCCAGACATACCAACCGTTTTGGCATTAATATCACTGCGCAGAATGTTCTAATCACCTCCGGGTCACAGCAAGCTTTGGACATGCTCGGTAAAGTTTTCATCAATCCCGGAGACCACATCCTGGTTGAATCACCCACTTACCTGGGAGCCTTGCAGGCCTGGAATGCCTATCAGGCAGAGTACATTACTGTTAACTCGGATGACAAGGGCATAAAGACCGATGAGCTTGAAGAGGCATTGCGCAGAGGCCCCAAATTCATGTACCTCCTGCCCAATTTCCAGAACCCCACCGGGGTTACAATCCCGCTGGAACGACGAAAAATTATCGTTGAATTGGCAGAAAAATATGGCGTTCCGATTGTCGAAGATGATCCTTATGGACAACTTCGGTATGAAGGAGAGCATATCCCTCCGGTCAGCGTCCTGGATGACATCATCCGGCATGAGCAAGGAAACGCAAATACTGGCAATGCCATATACATGAGCACTTTCTCCAAAATTCTGGCTCCGGGTTTGCGTCTGGCCTGGATAATAGCCCCCGTCAATGTCATCACTCGTCTGGCCCAGGCAAAACAAGGCATGGATCTGAATACTTCATCATTCATCCAATTCGTCGCCTACGAAGTCGCATCGGGTGGTTTTCTCGATGAGCATATTAAGCTAATCCGCAAGGTTTACCGCGAACGCCGTGATGCGATGCTCGATTCTCTCGAAGAGCACATGCCTGACGGAGTGAGATGGACCCATCCCGAAGGCGGCCTCTTCCTGTGGGTTACCTTGCCGGAAGGATGTAATGCAAATGACCTTTTCAAGAAGGCCATCGAGCAAAAAGTCGCCTTCGTATCCGGTGAGTCATTCCACCCGCACGGCGGCGGCGAAAATACCATGCGCCTGAACTTCTCCTTCCAAAATCCTGAAACGATTAATGAAGGGATCTCACGATTGGGGAAAGTTCTACGCGAAGCACTAAAATAACAAAATCAGAAAATTGTTGATATTATAACGGGGCTGTCTCAAAAGTCAACTTCAAACTTTTGAGGGTGTTGAACAAGTCCTCTTATTTGGATGGTGGTATTGTATAACTTGCGCAAAACGAGGTCATTGCCAATTTCACCGCCGTCACCCAACCCCCCGTCCCCCCTTCCCAAGACAGGAAGGGGGTGAAAATCCCTTTCTCTGGGGTTTTTTGAGCCGTTTTGCGGCTCAAAAAGCCCCAGAGAGTAGTTACTTTGGAAGTTTTTCAGCGGGGAAAGAGCATACCTGGAGTGGCTGTCTGCACTTTTGAGACAGCTCCGTTTCTTTTCGATCATATTTTCTGCACCGGATGAAATGTTAACGCATCTTCCAGAGCTTAAAATCCTTGAGGATGGAACCGCCAATGAATTCCCGTAATAGCGAATTATCCGGGATAAGATCGATATCCAGAGGTAGAAACCATTCCAACAGCGAAAGCAGTCTTTTGGATTCTATATATTCGGGAGATCCGTACGGCACCTGCCTTAACACCGGTTCTGCAAGCGGTCGCAGGGCAGACAATTCGTAGGCCATGGCCGAGTTAAAGATCTCATTAGAATTTTCCTGGTAAGGAAAGACATACTTTCGCTCGCCACGACGAACAGATTCCCACCGTTTTATGGTCTGTGTAGCCGTGTAGCCACGCTCACGCGAATCGCGCACAATTCTGCGGATAAGACGCGTGTCCGTCGTGGAAATCCGGTTGTAACGGTCAAGATTAAGCTGGGTCAAACAGGAAACGTACAGTTTGTGCGTTTGTTCGCCGGGGAAGTCCTCCAGCAAGCGCGGATTGAGGCCATGAATGCCTTCCAGCAGAATTATCTGGTTGTTTGAAAGTTTTACCGAATCGCCAGGTTCACTCACCCCTTTCGGGAAGTTATAACGTGGCAGCCTCACCTCATTACCGGCAATCAGTTCACGCAGACAGGAATTCAACAAATCGGTATTGACAGCCTCAATCGATTCAAAATCGTATTCCCCAAATTCATCCCTGGGTGTTTCCTCTCGATTGACAAAAAAATTATCCAATTCCACCGGATAGGGATCAGCGCCCTGGGCAAGAAGTTGAATGGAAAGCCGTTTTGAAAAGGTCGTCTTTCCTGACGAAGATGGCCCGGCGATCAGGATGATCCGGATTTTATCTTGATGGGCAATGATTTGAGAAGCAATATCACTGATTTTCTGTTCGTGAAGCGCTTCAGATATCAATACCACTTCATGAATTTTGTTATCCCGGATGGCATCGTTGAGTGCCCCTACATTGGGTATACCCATCCGGTCCAGCCATTCGCCATATTGTCTGAAACTGCGTACCAGGGTAGGCGATTCGGGTAGTGGTGGAAGCTCATTCGGACGGTGACGGCGTGGAAAACGCAGAACAAAACCTTCTCCCAGGGGCTTCAAATCGAACCAGCGCAGGTATCTCGTCGAAGGGACCATGTACCCATGATGGTAGTCCTGATGTTCGCCCAATTTGTACAATATCAGATACGGTTTTGTGCGATATTTCAGCAGACGGGTTTTATCGGTTTGACCTTTTTTCTGGAAATATTCCATTGCATATTCCAGGGTCACCTGTTGGCGTTCAAATGGCATGTCCAGCTTAACCAGTTCGCGCATCCGTGTTTCGAGAATAGACAGTTCATCCGCAGATAGTGGGGGACGGTTGGTCACCTCACAATAGTAACCGCCGGATGAAACCGAATGATCCACGGTCAACATGACATTGGGGAAAATGTCTTCAAAGGCAGATTCCAGCAGAAACGTGACAGACCGCCGGTAAATCCGTGCTCCATCTGCACTGGCGATATCCACTGGTTGTACCCGCGCATCCATGTTGATTGGATAAGTCAGCTCTCTAAGCTCGGAATTTACAATACCCCCCACGATGGCTAATTTGTGCCAGTCGGGCATTGCCTTAAAAAATGTTTCCAGGGTGCTTCCGCGCGGGCCAGTGTATACTCTTCCATCCGGTAACAGGACTTCGACATCTGGGCTCAGGCTGGTTTCTCTTATTTCCATGCTGACAGTTTCCTTAATCATAAAATAATTTCAAATGAATGAATTGATTAATCATACCACTGCCAGAAATCCATCAAATAAATGCAGTCATTTCACAGGTAATCAAACACGTTTCTCGTCGTTTTAGCCATGACAATGGAGGATAATTCCAAAAGGTTATCGGCCAAAACAGATTTCGAACCTTTTTCAGCATGGTACAATTTAGGGCGTGTTGCATAAAATAATTAAGGTAATCCGGCGAATGGTACTAATCGCAATCATTTTCGTAATACTTGCAATAGGGCTCTCTCGTTTGATCACCGAAGCTTACAGTCTAAACCGCATTTTCAGCGTCCAGGAAGCACCCGAGGTTCCGGTGGGCATCGTTTTTGGAGCAGGCCTGAACAAAGACGGCACAGTAACTGCTGTACTTCGACATCGTGTTGAAGCTGCAGCGGATTTATACTTTCAGGGCAAGGTACAAAAGCTCCTGATGAGCGGTGATAACCGGTTTGTTGATTATAATGAGCCGGGCGCCATGTACAGGTATGCGGTTGAGTTGGGAGTCCCTCCTGAAGATATTGTCCTTGATTATGCCGGACGACGTACGTATGATACCTGTTATCGCGCCAGAGATATATTTCAGGTCAAGAAGGCATTGTTAATTACACAGCGCTTTCATTTACCCAGGGCGCTGTTCATTTGCGGTCAGTTAGGTTTGGAAGCGTATGGCGTTAATGCAGATCAGTTACCTTACCGTTTAGCGTCTCATCTGATTTGGAACCTGAGAGAAGTCCCCGCAACGTGGGTTGCGATTTGGGAAGTGCTGATTTCCAAACCGCTGCCGGTGCTCGGAGATCCTGAACCAATTTTTATTGATCCCGAAACAAACAGGGACTAACAAATTTTTAAATGTCCAACCCTGCCAAATCATGGCAGATTATCAATATTAAAGCTTATTGGAGAAAAATGGACCGTTCACAAGCATTGCTCATCGTAAATCAATATATTAAGAATCCAAACCTGATCAATCACATGTACGCAGTGGAAGCAGCCATGCGGTTTTATGCCAATAAATTGGGTGCAGATGCAGATTTGTGGGCAAATACCGGTTTACTCCACGATTTTGACTGGGAAATTCACCCTACCGCGGAGGAACATCCTTCCAAAGGGGCAGAAATTCTGAGGAATCTGGCTGTCCCCGAAGTGATAGTCCGGGCAATTCTTTCACATGGAAATCGTGACGGGATTGTACGCGAAACCCCCATGGAAAAAGCCCTCTACGCCTGTGATGAAATCACCGGGCTGATCACCGCTGTTGCTCTCGTACGCCCCTCCCGCTCGCTGTATGACCTGGAGCCAAAATCGGTCAAGAAAAAATGGAAAGATAAAGCTTTTGCAGCAGGAGCAAATCGTAAGGAAATTGAAGATGGAGCCCTTGAGTTCGGCGTCGATCTTTGGGGTGAACATGTCGAAAATGTGATCCTTGCCATGCGGACGATTGCCCCTCAATTGGGACTTGTCGGAAATTTGGATCCGTCATAACAGGCACAGAATTTGCATACCATTACCCATATATATCTTTGATGGGAGAATCTCATGGCATTAAAGGGTAAAGGGTTCATGATATGGAAGGTGCGTGATTGCGAAGGCGGCAGCCCGTCTTTAATCAAGAACGCAGCAAAGAGCGCCAATCTCACACATGTCCTTATCAAGATCGCCGATGGTGTGAACTCTTATAACATTGTCAATAATGTCGATCAGGCCGCTCCGGTTATACAGACTTTACAGGCAAATAATATCAAAGTATGGGGATGGCATTATATTTATGGATCCGATCCTGCCGGCGAAGCGGCAATTGCCATTAAACGGGTAAAAAATCTCAATTTGAATGGTTACATCATCGATGCCGAATCCCAATTCGAAGTGTCCGGTATGTCTACCAGGGCCAGCACCTTCATGACCAAGCTGAGAAATGGTTTGCCGGATACCCCGGTTGCTTTAAGCTCCTTCCGTTTTCCAACCCTCCATTCCGGTTTCCCATGGAAAACTTTCCTGAATAAATGTGACTACAACATGCCCCAGGTTTATTGGCAGGCAGCCCACAATCCTGAAGCTCAATTGAAACGCTGCGTTCAGGAATTTAATAATCTCGAACCAAAGTTGCCTGTCATGCCAACCGGACCGGTTTATAAATATGGTGACTGGCAGCCAACTGCACAGGATATGGTTGAATTTCTGAATGCAGCCCAAACCCTTAAATTAACATCTGCCAACTTCTTTACCTGGGATTATCGAAGTACACTCTCCACTCTATGGGATACAATCGCCGCTTACCCCTGGGTGGATGCAGATTCCGCCCTGAAAGTGCCTGCGCTTTACATTACGGCCCTTAATTCCGGAAAAGCGACCCAGGCTGCATCGTTATACCGGTCAGACGCCGTACATATCACTGCCAATCAAACCGTTCAGGGTACCTTACCCATTCTTGATTGGTACAAAACATTCCTGACCACTACTTTACCCAATGCCAGGTTCGCTCTAACCAAGTCGGAAGGAACTGCCAAGTCCATGCATTTTTCCTGGACCTGCACTTCATCGGCAGGCAAAGTAGATGATGGTTACGATACGATCGGTATGCTAAATGGGAAGATTGTCTATCATCACAGTCAGTATAAAATTACACCTGCTTAATTCGACGAACCGCCTTTTTCCCAAAAATCGATTTCATCCAAAATGTGCGTCAATTGATAGACTGAATCACCTTCCCGTAGAGTGAAAGCCGGTTTTCCACGTACATTACGTCTTGAGACAGGAACAATATCCACTCGTACATATTTTGCTGCCCCTTTCTGAAAGTGTACAATACCTTGCTGGTTGGGTTTTCCGAACAGGCAGCCGACAATTTCTTCATCCTCTTTGAGTTTACAGGCAATGACCCCCTGCCCGTACCGGCCCTGAACAGGAATCGATTCGGTATCTATTCGCCAGGCCAGGCCGTTATTGGCCAATAGCAATAGCCCGCCCTCTTTTTTAATCGAAAATGCACCGATTAAGACATCATCGTCTGATAATTTGATGCCATTTACACCCGCAGCCTGCAACCCCATAACACGGATTTCCTTTTCCGAAAAACGGATCAGCATACCTTTGGCTGTCACCAGGCAGATATCCGATTCTCCATCCGTGATCAGTGCTTCGACGACGTTATCCTGATCATTCACCTTTGTTAAAACAAATTCTGTCGAGGATGGGCCAGGCAAGTCGGATACAGATGATCTCTTGATCAATCCTGATTGGGTGACTGTGGTCACATAACAATTTTCCACCTTGATGGGCGAACCGGGGATGCTGAAGAAAGCAGCCACCAGGTCACTTTCGTTAATGGATGAAAATTTGGAAACCGATGCGCCTTCCTGGAAATTATCTGTTTCAGGAAGTGCGGATACGCGGGTAGAAAATGCTTTTCCTTCTTTGGTAAGGATATAAACGAGATGGTGCGTATCCGTTTTACATAACCAACTCGGGGCTTGTTTGCCGGTCACATGCGGTAATTTTTCAGTTGCTGAACGGGCGATGATCCCTTCATCGGTCATTCCAAGCCATACTTGTTGAACCGGCATCATATCAGAGATGGTCAGCATCGATTTGATAGCCTCACCATTTACAGCCGACACGATTTGCGTTCTGCGGCGATCACCATATTTATCCCGAATTTCTTCAAGTTCGGTCTGGACCAGCAGGCGAATTTTTTTGGGGGATTTTAGCAGTTGTTCCAGCTCTTTTATGTGAGCGATAATCTCTTTATATTCCTCCTCAATCTTCTTCCGCTCCAATGCCGCCAGCCGGCGCAGTTGCATATCAAGGATCGCATTGGCCTGAATTTCGGAGAGTTTGAACCGTTGTATTAACCGGGTGCGGGCCTGGTCAACATCAGCAGCCTTGCGTATCAGAGCAATAATCTCATCGATATTGTTTACTGCTACACGAAGACCGGCCAATATATGCTCACGCTGTTTTGCTTTCTCCAGATCAAATTCGCTGCGCCTGCGAACCACTTCAATTCGGTGATCAAGATAGATCTTAATAGCCTGTTTCAGTGAAAGCAGTCTTGGCTCATTATTGACCAGGGCCAGAATTGTCATTCCAAATGTGGTTTGAAGTGCGGTCTTATGATACAGGTCTGTCAAAACCTTTTCCGGATCTGCAGTTTTGGATAATTCAATGATGATTCGCATTCCGTTGCGATCTGATTCATCGCGTATATCTGAAATGCCTTCAATTTTTGTATCACGCGCCAGTTCAGCGATGCGCTCGATGAGGGAAGATTTGTTGACGGCATAGGGCAGCTCAGTCACCAGGATGCGATTCCGCCCTCTACTCATTTCTTCCAGATGAACCACGCCTCGAACAATAAATCGGCCGCGTCCGCTGGAATAGACCGATACCAGGTCATTCTTTTCCCCATCCATCAGAACGATCCCGCCGGTTGGAAAATCAGGGCCCTTTACAAATTCCATCAAGTCAGAAGTCGATACTTCATCCAGTTTCTCCCAATGCGAAAGCATATACACCATTGCATTGGACAGTTCATTAAGGTTGTGCGGTGGTATATTGGTGGCCATACCCACTGCAATGCCGCTGGTTCCGTTCAAAAGAAGGTTGGGCACTGCGGCAGGCAGTACATTGGGTTCTGATAATGTTCCGTCAAAATTGGGCGAGAAATCAACAGTATTCCGATCCAGTTGATTTAATATCTCCATCGCCATCGGGAGCAGACTCGCTTCGGTATAGCGCATGGCTGCCGGCGAATCACCATCGATGCTGCCAAAATTGCCCTGCCCATCCACCAGCGGATACCGCATACTAAAATCCTGGGCCAGTCTGGCCATGGCTTCATAAACCGCCACGTCACCGTGCGGATGATATTTACCCAGAACCTCTCCTACAATTCTGGCAGACTTGCGAAAACCAGAATCGGGACGTAAACCCATATCATGCATGGCGTACAAAATCCGCCTCTGAACCGGTTTCAACCCATCTCTTGCGTCCGGTAAAGCACGGGAAACGATGACACTCATGGCGTAATCCAGGTAAGCCTGCTGCATTTCCTGTTCAATATCAATCTTTTTGACGGTGCCAATTTCCATAATTCCTCGTTTGGTATTGTAGGGGTTACAAGGCTATCTTACAAAAATTCCGCCATTTCGTCAATGAAAAACCCCCGGGCGGCAGCGCTCGGGGGCTGGAGAAATCTGGGCGATTATTCTTCGCCGGTCAAATTCTTCAAGGTAATTTCGGAAAGTGTATCCAACTCGAGTTCCTTCTTTTCACCCGACTCTTCTACCCCCTTTTGGGTATTCCTGGGATGGTCATTTTGGAAACGCCTGGCACTGGTTGGATCAAAACGATCAGGGCTAAAACCGGTTCCTGCAGGGATCAGTTTACCGATGATCACATTTTCCTTAAGGCCAAATAACGGATCTTCGGTGGAAGCGATTGCCGCGCCTGCCAACACTTTGATGGTATGTTGGAATGAAGCAGCCGACAGCCATGATTCGGTGCTCAAAGATGCTTTGGTTACGCCCAGCAGCACTTCGGCATATTTTGCGACCTGTTTGCCTTCCAGGGCTAATTTTTCATTCACCTGGCGTACTTCCAGTCGATCTACAAGATCCATCGGCAGGTAAGGAGAATCGCCGGGGCGGGTAATCTGCACTTTGCCAACCATTTTGCGAACAACCACTTCAAAGTGCTTGTCATTGATGTTTTGCCCCTGGGCACGATATACCTTCTGAATTTCTGTCAGCAAATACATCTCGCATGCCTCACGGCCGTTTATGCGCAGGATGGTATGAGGATTTAACGAACCTTCTGTCAATGGTTGGCCGGCTTCCACTTTATCACCGTCTTTGATAATCATACGGGAATTGCTGGGAATATCATATTCTTCCGATTCCTTTTGTTCATAAGAGACGAAGATTTTTGAACCCTCCAGACGGACACGCCCGGCATTTTGAGCAGTAATGGTGGCCTCACCAAGATTTGCCAGCACGTCATTGATCTCCACCTGGTCTTCATCCTTGACAAGGATCGTCCAGTCTTCCGGGATCTCAAAAACATCACTGACCATCTCGCTTCGTTCAACACGAACCATTCGTTGATCGCTGTAGCGGTCGGATTCGATGATGTAGGCGGTACCTGCGATGGCAGAGACAACTGCTTCACCTTTCGGCTGGCGGCGTGCTTCGAAGAGCTCTTCTACACGGGGAAGACCGGTGGTGATATCGCTGCCTGCGGCAACACCGCCTGTATGGAAGGTACGCAGGGTAAGCTGGGTACCCGGCTCACCAATGGACTGTGCAGCCACTGTACCAACAGCGGCACCCAACTCAACCATTTTTCCTCGCCCAAGATCCATGCCATAACAATGGGCACAAACACCCTGGATAAGTTCGCAGGTAAATGGTGACCTTACTTTTACGTCTTCCACCCCGGCATTGGCGATTAAACGCACGAGATCATGATCTAACATAGCTCCAGTTTCGGCAATAATTTCACCGGTCTTTGGATCTGCCACAGGGCCGGCAAGCAGACGGCCATACAAACGGGATGACAAGGATTGACCGGCAACGTTGTCCGATTTGTGTATCCACATTCCCTCTTTTGTACCGCAGTCTTCGGCATTGATGTTGATATCCTGGGCGATATCGACCAAACGGCGGGTCAGGTAACCTGCATCAGCAGTACGCAATGCAGTATCCGCCAGACCTTTACGGGCGCCATGGGTGGAGATGAAGTATTCCAGTGCGGTCAGGCCCTCACGGAAATTCGATTGAATAGGCAGGCGAATAATACGCCCGGCAGGATCTGCCATCAGGCCACGCATTCCGGCTAACTGCGAAATAGGGCCAAAACCGCCCTTGGTAGCACCTGAATTCGCCATGGTCGACAAATTGCCGTAAGGATCCATGTGAACCCGAACAGCATCGGAAACTTTTGTGGTCGTTTTTTGCCAGATTTCGATGATCCGTTCATTGCGTTCCTGTTCAGTTAGCAAACCACGGCGGTAATCACGATTAAGGCGGTCAACCTCTTCCTGTGAGGCTGCCAGGATTTCTTTCTTTTGAGGAGGAATGGAGATGTCCGCGACAGCCAGTGTGGAACCGGAACGCATGGCATACTCAAAACCAATATCTTTGATTTTATCAGCCACTTCCGTTGTGACTTCCTGCCCGCTTACCTCATAGACGGACGCAATGAGATCCTTTACATCACCTTTATCCAGCTTTTGATTAACAAACTGAATGGCAGGTGGCAGGATTTGATTAAAGATCACTCGCCCGACAGTGGTATCAATGATGCGGTGGCGCTGCCGTTTCATTCGTTCACCATCATCGTTGTACCAGGTGTGTGTATAAACCTTGATTCTGGTATGCAGCTCGATCTGTTCCAACTGGTAGGCCAGTTCTACTTCGTCCAGGTCACCAAAGACGCGACCATCACCTTTATGAGGGCGATCATCCGCCTGGGTAAGGTAATAAACACCCAGAACCATATCTTTGGATGGGCTGATGATCGGTTCACCATCGGCAGGCTTGAGCAGGTTTTTTGATGAAAGCATCAAATTTCTGGCTTCCCACACTGCCTTTCCGGAAAGGGGAACATGAACAGCCATCTGGTCACCATCAAAGTCTGCATTAAAAGCGGTGGTTACCAGCGGGTGAAGCTGAATGGCACTACCCTCGATAATGATCGGCTCAAATGCCTGAATGCCCAACCGGTGAAGCGTAGGAGCGCGGTTCAGCAGGATTGGCCGGTCGCCGATGACTTCTTCCAGCACCTCCCAAACCTCAGGGCGGTTTCGCTCGATAAAGCGGCGGGCACCCTTGACATTGGAGGCATATTCGCGCGAAACCAGCCGTGCAATCACGAATGGACGGTAGAGTTCCAGCGCCATCGTCTTGGGCAAACCGCATTGATACAACTTAAGTTTTGGCCCAACCACAATCACGGAGCGGCCGGAGTAATCGACGCGTTTCCCAAGCAGATTACGGCGAAAACGGCCTTTCTTTCCTTTGAGCATATCGCTCAAGGATTTCAGTTCCCGGCGTCCCCGGCGGGACAATGCTTTTCCGCGCTGTGAATTGTCAATCAGGGAATCAACTGCTTCCTGAAGCATACGTTTTTCATTCCTGACAATGACATCCGGTGCACCGAGTTCAAGCAATCGTTTCAGACGGTTGTTACGATTGATGACGCGCCGGTACAGGTCATTCAGATCGGACGTCGCAAAGCGTCCGCCATCCAACTGTACCATTGGGCGCAAATCAGGCGGGATAACCGGTAAAACGGTTAATATCATCCATTCCGGTCGATTGCCTGAACGGCGAAATGCTTCGATTACCTTCAGACGACTGGTAGCTTTTTTCCTTTTTTGCTTGCTGCGGGATGTTCTAAGTTCTTTCCACAGTTCTTCGGAAATTTGATCCAGGTCCAGCCGTTTGAGAATATCGTAAAAGGCTTCAGCGCCCATGTCAGCGCGAAATACCTGACCCCAGCGTGATTTAAGCTCACGATAGCGGTTTTCGGTTAAAAAGGTAAACTCACGCAGCTCATGAAGTTCATCGCGTTGGGATGCGTTTTGATTCTGGTCAATAACAGACTGGTCCTCAAGCTGGTTGCGTAAAGCTTCCATTTGTTCATCAGCTTCTGCACGAACCTGGTCAATCTGCAATTTAATTTCTTCCACATCCCGGGTTTGGTGTTCCTTGAATTCGGTTTCAATTTCATCCAGCCGTTCTTTGACGATTTTCTGGACTTTTGTAATATGTTGGGATGCAATCGTTTCACCAACTTCTGCGATGACCGCGCCGGTTTTTGTAAACATGATTGCCTTGCGGATCGATTTTCCCAATTTTTCCTGAAGCTCGCGTTCAAGCTCCTGACCCTCATGCATGACCGGTTCAAGCTCTGCGGCAATTTGCTCATCAGAACGTTTTTCCAGGTCTGACCTCTGCCGTCGAAGATCTTCTATCTTTCGATCACGGTCTGTCTTGACCTCAAGAATTTTTGTATTGATCTGATCAGCTTGCTCCCGCTCGGATATGCTAATTTCGTCTTCCAGACGTTTAAGCGCCTTTTGGCGGGCATCTTCATCCACATACGTGATGATGTATTGAGCAAAATACAGTACGCGATCCAGATTACGGCGTGAGATATCCAGCAATAAGCCAAGATACGAAGGAATACGGCGCGTGTACCAGATATGCGCAACAGGTGAGGCCAGATCAATATGGCCCATTCTTTCACGCCGCACGGAAGACCGGGTTACTTCAACCCCGCATTTGTCACAAATAATCCCTTTGTAGCGAGGATTTTTATATTTACCGCAATAACACTGCCAATCTCGTTGAGGGCCAAAAATTGCTTCGCAAAACAGACCATCCTTTTCGGGGCGCAGCCTGCGATAATTAATGGTTTCCGGCTTCAGTACTTCACCGTATGACCAGCTGCGAATTGTTTCCGGAGAGGCCAAGCTGATACGTAATGCAACTAAACCTTTTGTTTCCACCCAGATGCCTCCTCTTTCGATCTGTAAATGTTGTATAATACAAACCACGCGCAAAGGCTTTTTCCTTCGCGCTTTTTGGATAAAGTGTCATTCATTGACATACATGCAAACGAAAATTATATCACGATATCATATCAAAAATCAAGTGTTTGATTGGATTTGATTTCGTTTATTTTCATCATTTTATTCTTTTTCCGGATTACAGGGCAATGCAAAGTAAAAACTGCTACCCTTTCCCAACTGACTATCCACCCAAACCTTTCCGCCTAACCGTTCTGCAATCGTCTTTACTATCGAAAGACCCAAACCGGTGCCTTTTTGACGAAAAGCAGCCCGTTGGCCAACTCGATAAAACTTTTCAAATATAAACTTTTGATCCAGCGGGGCAATCCCGAACCCGTTATCCTTTATTTCAAAGATGACATTGCCGTCCTTGTGAACGGTCGAGATTTCTACCCTCCCTCCGTTGGGGGTGTACTTAATCCCATTTTCCACCAGATTAAGAAGTGCATGCTGCAAAAGCATGGGATCAGTCCGAATAGGTATACCCGTTTCGGTGGTTTCTTTTATGATAAGTTGAATATTCTTTTGAAATGCCTTTGAATCCATCCGTACTGCGATTTTTTCAACCACATCCACCGTATTGACATTTGCCAGATGAATGCCCTCGTCTGTCTCGATCCTTCCCAAATTGAGAATGTTGTCCACCAATTCGTTCATTTGTTGAATGGTTGCGGTCATTTTCTGTGTGATATTCTTCTGTTGTTGATTTGTTTCACCCACCAGATCCAGCATCCTGATGTATCCCCTCATCAATGACAATGGCGATTGAATTTCATGACTGACGGTGGACACAAATTCTGATTTAAGAGTATCAAGATCCTTATATCGTGAGACATCGCGTAGCAGACATATCTTGCCTACCTCGCGATTTGTTGATTTTACCTCGTTAATACTGACAGTATAGGTTCTTCCCCCTGTCATGGTAAGCTCCCTGGTTATGGAGCCTCCTTGCGTAGTCTGTCGAATCATTTCTATCAAGATATGATTCGTTACAACCTCGTCGACCGGTGCACCGCTGTCATTCCGCATGATCAATTGAGGAACTTCCATGGCCGCCGGGTTCAATAATAAAAGCCGGTTATTCGAATTGAATACCAGAATTGGATCAGGAGACGAATTGATGACGGCTTCCATCCGTTGTCGTCCGATTTCCACGGATTGAAAGAGATTGGCATTGGCAACAGCTAGCGAAGCCTGTCCTGCAAGAGCGGTAAAGAAACTGATATCCGTTTCAGAAAATTGTTGTGGATTTTCAAACGCGGCCCACAAAATACCGTCACTGACATTTTCACGTTGAAGTCGAAAGGCAGCCAATGAGCCTGGAATATGTCGATACCCTTTTAATCTCCCTGCCTGACTACAATCCGTCAGGATCAGCACCTGTTGATCACGCAATAAATCCGTGATGACCTCGTCCAGGTCTTCATAAGAACCTGAACGGGGCCCAATACCGTATGAATATGAAATCCTGGGTGTTGCATCCAGATGATCGTTATCGAAAAACACGGCTCTGGCAGATGA
Organism: Chloroflexota bacterium; assembly: GCA_021372725.1. Lineage (GTDB taxonomy): Bacteria > Chloroflexota > Anaerolineae > Anaerolineales > Anaerolineaceae > JAJFTV01. The sequence continues at coordinate 23,681 of JAJFTV010000060.1, forward strand.
GGCATTTTTCCCCAGAAATGATTCCAATACCGGCAGTATTGTCTTGCGAGGATCCAAATTATAAGCCGCAGCCTGACTCACTTTCAACAATGAATTAATGTCCTTTAACCGGGTTTTTAATCCATGTCGCATCTGTTCAAATGCCACCGTCAATTGCCCCACTTCATCCGGGCTATGAACCAGCAATGGGCGGTCCAATTGACCTTTGGAAATCTGGGTTGCCTGTTCTGCCAGCAAATGCAGATGGCGGGTCGTTTGGGATACCAGCCTTTGAATGAAGAAGATAACTGTGATGAAAATTATGGCAATCGCAATAAGCAACGGAATGGCAATATCCATCGCCATTCGTTGAACCTGAATACTGGGTACCGAAAGCACCACTGTCCACAATTGATCAGCGGCATGCTGATAGTAAATATAACGCGGAGCTTCTCCTGGATTAGTTTGCTCATAAAACCGGTCATCCTCGGAGATGGATCCATAATTCCGTGTCATGACAAATTCCGGTTCAGTATGAAACAGTACTCTCGATTCCTCATCGAGAATCCATCCTTCACCACCGCTTTCCTCTACTGTTTCAATGGCCTGAATTGCAGTTTTCGTAAAAGGATTGGTTTGTAAATCAGCACGCCCAATCAATGCACCTTGAAAGACTCCCTTTTTGTCTGTAAGGGGTGCAACAAAAACGATCCGGGCACTTTTTTGGCCGGCTACCGGAGATACAGCAAAGGTTTGTACAGGCGTCCCTTCTTTCGCAAGCTGCCAGGCTTCAAGCTCTTCTGGCAGTACCTCGAATGAATTTGTGCCCGGAAAGCTTTCTTTGAGCTTTCCGTTAATATCCAGAATCCGTAGATCAGTGAAAAACGGGATTGAAGTCAATGTTGCATTCAGATCTGTTTTTCCTGCGGAGAGAAGATCCTCTCCAGCATAATCGAGGATCAGATTCTGGCCTGTTTCAATAAAATAAGGTAATGTTCCCGCAGCAACATCGGATAAATTATCCAGCTTGTCTTCCAGAAGTTCCCTGGCGGCGATACCGGCAGTCAACCAGGTCCCTATCAGAAGAATGATAAATGAACCGACAAAAATAGGCAGCAATCTTGCCATAAATTTCATCGACAGGCTTTTATCCCATGGGAGCCATCCGCTTACCTTGCCCGGAGCCCAGCTTTTGACACCGTAAAGGTAAAAAACCTCGCTGACGATACCGGCCAACAGAAATTCGATGAAATGTGCGGTGATCACCGGCCACGATTGGGTCAACGCGAAATCCAATCGAATGGCTGTTTCGCCGTTGGAAGAGAAAAACAAACCCAGCATTGTAACCGGGATGAAAAGCAATGGTACGGCGGCGGCGGCAGCCAATGGATGCTGCAGAAATTCAAAAAGTGAAGATCGATAACGCTGTTGAAAAAACCAGGACAGAACCAAACCCATTCCGGCGTATTCCAGAATTGTAAAAAGGCTGTGCGTGTCCCACAAACCGATTAAAATACCTGCAAATGCACCCAGAACCATGGTCGAAAATGGGTTGAGAAACCCGGCACAAAGCGCAACCGGTATCATGGAGAATACCATCACCGCGCTGGAATGATAGATGGTGGGAAAAGCCAGTGGGAGAAGGTTGTTTGAACCCGGAAAATGAAAACCAAAAAACAGGGTGAATACACCTGTCAGAAGAAATAAAACTGAATATTGCACCCAATGATGGGATTTGACATTTGATTTGACTGGATTTTTTATTGCGAATACTATCAGGGCAGCCAACAACAAAACCAGGCCTGCCCATCCAATTAGATCCGGCGGGTAATCATAATATGGATATGAGGACAACAAGTTCATTATAAATTGCATATTAAAAGCCGATCAGGATCGCAGTTAAATTATAGCATTGGTTCAACGGATAATAATCTCACATCCGCCAAATTACCCCGCCAGATCAGATCCGGGAGGATAGATTTAACAGGTTTTTTACTTTTTCAAATACCTCGGCGATGGAAAGATGCTCTGTATCGATGATAATCGCATCATCGGCAGGTTTCAACGGAGCGTAGAGTCTGCTGGAATCTTTTTCATCTCTTCCCCTTAAAGACGATAATACCTCCTCGTATCGAACGGCTCTTCCGGCACCGATCTCTTCCTGATAACGGCGACGGGCCCGTTCTTCCAGAGATGCTTCCAGATAAATCTTTAAATCCGCATCCGGGATCACCACCGTACCGATATCTCTGCCGACCATGACAACTTTGCCGCGTTTGCTTATATTGCGTTGATGTACGGTCATGGCTGTTCTTACGCCTGGATAAGCCGATACGAGCGAAACAAACTGGTTTACCCGCGCCGTACGCAATTCCTGCGTGACATCTTCACCATTGACCAGAACATCAAATTTTCGACCATCATTTTTGGATGGCGGCAGGACATCAATCAAAATATCCTCCGCAAGTTGGGTAATGATTTCCTCATTCTCCACAGAGCCAAATCGCCTGAGTCCTTCCAGGGTCACCGCCCGATACATGACGCCTGTGTCAAAATAGAGATATTTCAGGTAATCAGCCAGCAGCTCAGCGATAGTGGATTTCCCCGAAGCGGCGGGGCCGTCAATGGCAATACGGCTTGGATATTTATTGTCGGGGTCAGTTGGTTGGCAGCAATTCATTGGCTTCGTACCCAGGAAATTGATCTACTCTTACCCAAAGGATGATCGATTTATCAATATAGGGCGTTTCGCGCACGAAAAACCACCGAAACCATCCCCAGGTGTCCAAATCGTCCCAGACAGGCTCCCGGGAAAGAATGAAATCCTGACCGGCATACTGATTTTCCAATAAGAGCTGTTCGGATGAATTCGTAATGACCATCTCGGGATCAAAAGTTGCCGGTAAAACCTGGACCTGTTTGATATTATCATTCATCCTTAACGACCATTCCAATGCTTTCGAATCGATACCGGAAATTAAGACCGACGGTTGATTGCCGGTTCCAATATTCCAGCGCTGGTAATCCGCCAGTGTTTTCGTAAACAGATCCTCATCGACAAAATTGTTCGAAAGCCAGACCTCCTGCTTAAGTTCCGCCTGCGATGTAAGAATATTCCAGATTGTTGAGATATGGTTGGCAAATAATAAAATGAAAACGGCTCCAAATAATGCCCTGGTAGCGGTACTCACCGACCATTCCCATACCGTAAGACCGGCAGCGAGAATAATGATCAATAATGAGCCTAAAATACTGACTATGCGCAGTTGCATTGAAGTATTGTCAACAACTGAGCCGGTGAAAATCCCTTTTAAATTCATCCCGCTAAAGACGAAAGCGATCAGAATGATTGCCAAAAGTCCAAAATACGGTATTTTCTCCACATCGTCCAGTGAATAATCGGCCAGAATATATTTGCCCAGTAACGTCCATAAAGGTATGATCATCCAGGGGAAAAGAGAAAATCCCCTGGCAGGATACAGGAGAATAAGAATTAATGATGCCAGAGACCAGAACGAGAGAACAACGATTATGGGATCACGGCGCTGAAAAGCGATCACAATAGCGACAATTCCAAGCAGCACCGGAAGCGCTTCGTAAAAAATCAAACTCCATAATGTTGTACTGATCGACATGGCCTGAGGCTGAGACCAGCCTTCGACAAAAGCAGCTAAACCTGAAAAAAGACCACCCAGGCCTTCCGGGATCGTCAGGAATACAGAGAAAACCAGGAATGCGGTGATGCCAAAACCGGTCAAAAAATGTTTCCACCTGAAATTCCATCCATCCTTTTCTTCCATCTGATGGTCATTTTGATTTTCAGTTTTGCCTGTTTTTCGAAATGCAAAATAACCGGCCCCGGTTAAAATGGAAACGGATAATCCAAACCAGACCGATGGCCCCACCAGAAGTGCCAGAGCACCAAAGATTCCTGCCAGGGCTGATCGGCCGCTGACAAGAAATCCCAATGCAAACAGGAAAAATGTGATGCCAAATATCGAGCCGTCGGCCATTCTGGAAGTTATGATCAGGCCGGGATCGATAGCAAGTCCGAATGCCAATAACAGAGCAGGCAAATCGCCCAGATGCTTCTTGTACAAAATCGGGGTGAATACGATGAGGGAACCCACGATGGCAGGCAAAAAACGAGCCCAAAACTCGCTGGCTTTTAGAAAATAAAACAGCACAGATGTCAACAGCACATACCCGGTTTGCGCGCCGAAAATTACATCCAAACCTCTCGATAAATGAAATGCGTTGATTGCCGCAGCAGCTTCACTCTCCGATAAAGGAGATATCCCCAACTGATAAAAGTGCTGAATTATGGCGAGGCAAAAAATTGCTGCATAAAGCGCAATTTCAACAGTCCTTTTTTTCAAGGTAGCGTCTCTCCTTCGATATTCTGGTAAATACTTTCAGGAACTTCAAATATTCTAACCGTATCATTTTCATAGACGATTCCAAGATTTCGGATGAATTTCTCTTCATTGACGTGATAGGTATTGTTTTCATAACTGCCAATGTAAATATAGTTTACACTGTATTTTTGAAGCAAGGCCAATGTTTCATCCCAGTTATTGCTCTGGTAGATCTGCTTGATATCCTCTTTACGGCTTCCCATTTCATCGTAACCACCACGCCATTGGCTCTCGTGACCCGGCCATCCCAACACGGTGGACAGCCCGCTAAAGGTGGAGATTCTCGCATATCCGGAATAGCTGCCTCCCACGGCTTCCAGGATGACTCCATCATCAGCCTCTACCAGCCATTCGATTGCCTTCATATCATCCGGCGAATACTGTTCGATATGCTGCGCTCCGTTGAGTGAGAGTGACTGCAAATCAATGCCCTTTACTTTCATGCTTAACCCAAACCAGGGATAGGCCAGACACATCAATAACACCACCGACCATAGAACTCCAAAAAGAGATTTTTTCCAACTCGTCAATGATTTCCATAACAACACAGAAACTGCCGCGGCAGCGATGCTCCAAAGTATCCAGGTCTGGAAATAGAATTTGAATATGGTATTGATACGCCAGCCAAACTGGTCACGCAGGTAGAAAAATTCAGGGAAGATGACCAGCCCAAGTCCCAGCAGAATAAGCAATAATATAAATGCGTTGTTTCCGGCGACATGTTCCTGATCACTCTGCGAGGGTTTCTTACGGGCAGAAAGTAAACCCCACACCAATACTACCATGATGCCTGCCGTCAACCATGTTCCCGGTTGAGTGACCCGCAGCTTGACGGAGGTCCAGATATCGGCCGGGCTGGTGATGCCCTGTACGCTGTAAAAGAGATTGCCCCATTGAATCAGTTTTTCTGCCAATGGATTGGCAGCGCCATCTCCCAACATACTGTTTCCGATGACCGGCAGCAATACACCCAGCCAACCCAGCAAATAGGACAAAAGTCCAAGCCCAACCAAAACCAGTGCAGCAAATTTGATGCCGCGCCTGAAAATAAATTTAATATTGCCCTTGTTAACCTGCGAGAACAACCACCAGCAGAGAGGAAACAGAAGCGGCAGGAACATCACCCAAAAATGGATGCCGCGGGTGAAGAAAAACAGGCTGGGCAGCAATCCGCCTGCCTGTGATGAAAAACCAACATAGAATGGCAAGAATAATAAAACGCCAACGATACCCATGAGAATACAAAACGTGAGGAATTCCAGTAATCTCTGCCATCCCCAGCCCAGTGCTTGATATCGTTGGTATACATATACTGCACCAAACAACCCGACATAAATTGGAAAGTCCCAGGTATTCAGGAATCCAAGGCTGCCGGTAATCAATGCCGCTATCCAGAAACTTCCATTGGAGAGCAGCGGAAAAATTGTCAGATTTTGCAAAGGGATGGTTTTCCCGTGAAACCACTCCCCGGCCCACTCAAACACTGAAATGCCAGGCTGATTTTCTGATCGGAAGGTCAGGAAAAAATTGAAAGCAAATGAAATTGCCAGAATGACAAACGGCATGGACAGTACATGCGGATGGAGATCTGCCAGATAATATGAAAAGAAAGGAAATTCATCGATGATTTCTCGTGATTGACCTGAGGCCGTGTAATCCTGTAACACGCGTGAGGCACGCCACCACCAGATGCCCGCCGGTCTTTCAGGTATCCAGGAGTACGGGCTCGTTGGCGCCTGGACGATCTCCTGAATATCCAGCCAGCTCCAAAACCTGGATTGAAGCGTGCCCTCCGCCGTGGTTTGCCAGAACAATCCCCGGCTGTGAAGCATTTCCAGAAAACCTTCCATGTTGCTGACAATCAACACATAAAGCGGCCCCAGCAGCGACCATACCAGATTGGTTGATTTCCCGTCCTGTTCGTTTGCCGTTTCCCTTGACCGTCCCAATCCTGAAATCAGTGAATAGACCAGGCTGAAGGCTGCCACGCCCGTCAATGCAAACCACAAAGCGCTGGCCAGGTTAAATCCCACCCAGGCCGTCGTGCCTGTGATTTTGATCAACATGGCTGCCATGACATAGCCGAAGTAATAGTATGAAATGGCATAACCGGATAACCACGGGTCCTGGGGTGGGAAACTGTCTGCACGCAGGATGGAGGTGATAAACGCCAGCTCCATCGGCTTCTCGGTACCAGATACCTCGGGGGCGGTGGCACGGATAAACGTCCACAGTGAAAACAGGACCAGGAATACCAACTCGGTGAATAGTATCACCCGCCGATGATCTTTGATCCAATCACGCAGTTCCTGCCAGCGTCCTTTCCGCAGGCAAATCGCGCTGATGATAACCAGCACAGCCCCTGCCAGCAGCAGACCCCCGGGCGTATTCTGGCTCAAACCGAGCATGTTCATCAGCCAGAAAAAATATCCCCATACCAGCAAACCCAGAACTTTGGAAAGGCCAAACCCACGGTCTTTCAACCTCGAAAAGACGCAAAAAGTGATCGGGAAGGTCAGCCAGCCCAGACAAAAAATCACCAGGTACCAAAGGAGAAAATCGATCATCGCAGAAGACTCATTTCCCTAATTTGTATCCAATACCTTGTAGATCGTCGTATCTTCGGAATTGTAAACTTCTGTCCATAAATCCTGGTTCCATTCCTCAAATTTAGCCATTCCGGTCAACCCATAGTAAGCCTTTTCAAGCTGACCGACGATAATATACTGCACATCATATTTCTCCAGGAAGTCTTTCGTAAACTGCCGATCCAGTGTGCTGTAAAAATTATCAATATCCGCGATCCGATCCGTCACCCAGGTCGAAGAAACCGTGCCGCGCTGCTGGCGTTGGTGCCAGTTCCAGCCTACCACACCGGGGAGACCGGTGTAAATGGTATACCGGCTGCCCCACCGGTATTCAGGTGTATTGGCTTCGACGATAACCGGTGTCCCTTCAACGTTTTCCTGCATCCACAATATCGCCTCGTAATCCTGGTTCAAATCCATATTGACATCACTATCCCAATATTGGGAAGTCGCCATGTAGGCCATGCCATCGAGAGTGTGGGGTGCATCCACACTGATCCGGTCACGGATTTTATCGATGCCGCCGAAGACGGTAAACAGCGCGGCCGCACCAAACAATATGGCCAATGAGATCTGCCAGAATTTACGCCAGCCAGGCTGCCATTTCCCACTGACCGCCGGGAACACCCAGATCAATGAAGCGGCGGCGCTGACCGAGAAAAGTGTCCAGGCTTGCAGATAGAATTTGAACACCGTATTCATCCGGCCCAAATCCCCTTCCAGGACGATCAACTCCACCGCCAGCGTAAGAACCAGCGCAGTGCCGACCATGAACAAAACCACCCGCTTCATATCGTCAATCCCAGGCCGCAGCAGCAGGATCAAGGCCCACGCGGCGCCCAACAGTGCGATCCAGCCCATACCAATATGCAATATGATTGTGGCGATGATCGCACAAAACAGGATCACAACACCTGCCTGAATGACAAATTTATACGGCCGTAATTTGGCCAAAGCAGAAACCGGGGTTTCAGCCAGCCACTGACGGGTTTCCCAGAACATCCAGGAGAAGATCAAAAAGAGGAATAATCCCCAATGTGTGAGATAGGACCAGGCCGGGGAACGTTCGCCTTCCCAGATTTGAACCGAATTGTAACTCTGGCCATACCATTTCGCAAAAGGAGCATAAAGGAAGAAAGTGAGAAATACCAGGCCGCCTGTTACCATGACGGCCAGAATGATCCGCTTCCAGAGCGGAGCAATATTGATCTTTAGCTTAATCCCGCTGCCACTTCGAAGCAGTTTATAAAGAACGGCCACCGCGGCCAGGGTGAGATAGGTGGGTGTATCCCAGGTATTGGTAGGCCGCAGCGCACCGATGATAAGCGCACCAAACAGGATGACAACCCCCATCTCCAGCCACTTTTTACCGGCCGGCTGTGCTTCATCCAGAAATTTGAATTTGATGAAAGATACCGCCCAACAGAGCGCCAAAACGGTGATTGGCAGGGAAATGAGATGGGCGTGAAGATCCGCATAAAGGAAGGTGAACAAGGGGAATTCGGTAATCGGCTCGTTGGGGTAAACACGGCTGGGTATCCAATACCAATCCCCTGCACCATAAGGCAGACTTGCACCCTGGATATAATTTCCCACACCCTGCACCGTCCAAACGAGGCGGGTAAAGATGTTTGACCCGTCGATATTCCCACCCGGTGCAGCAAGCTTCATGATGCCATGCCAGATCATCCGGATTGTGCCAAGGTTCCCGATGAAAATCATCAAAACGGTTGTGACAATTCCCCCAATAAACCCTTTTGGATCCCCTGACAGCCAGCCCAGGGACTTCACTTTGTTCTGGCTATTTTTTATTGTGGAGGATATCGATCCTGTAATAGTGCTGCCGAGGGAAAATGCACCCATCGCCAGAAAAGCCATCAAGGTTGGAAGGATGAAGTTATAGGCCACCGATGGTACAATCCCCAGCCATTTGACCGGCACTCCCACCAACACAAATCCATAATAATAATAATTGATGTACCCGCCTTCATACCAGGGATCATACGGAGGGAAGGTTCTGCTCTTCAATATCGCGTTGAAATACGAGAAATCCATCGGCTTCTCACCCCCCTTGTAAGGGTGCCAGAGATCCGGATTACCCAAACGGATGAGAAGATCAAAACCAAATACAGCCAGGAACAACAGCTCCACCAGCAGGAAATACCGCCATTTCTCCCGGAATTCGGCAATGATCTCCTCTCGATATCGGCGGAAGATGAAAACATTCGCCAATACCAAAACTGCGAAGGAGATACTGATGGTCAGCCGGGTAAAGGCGACACCGGATGAGCCCAGAATCCACACCATGAAGGCTAAGATCATCAACCCGAAAAGTTTGGTCAGTGGATAGCCGCGGTCATTCAGACCCCCAAAAACCAACCGGGTCAATGGATATACGCACCAGCCGATGATTGTGATCACCAGATACCACACGATCAATCCCAACCAGGGATAACGATTCACCAGGGAGCTGCGGTCAAATAACTCTGACCAGGTTCCTTCCTTCTGCTGTTGCGCCCAGCTTTCTTCTGAAAGAACCAGATTTCCCTTATATTCGGTGGCTTCCTTGGGCGTCAGATGGATGGCTTTGGTTAGATCCACCGCACCCAGAATTTCCTGTACCTTTTCGGATGAATAATCCTCTGTTTTGCGAAAAATGAGTACCTTGGGATGGTCATAGACCGTGAAGGCTTCTTCGGCGAATTGCGTATTAATGTGGATCGAACCCAGCACAGGATCGGATTGGAAAACCTGCACCAGTTCAAAACCCAGTTCCCCCTTGAACATACCCGGTTCGGCAACGGAATAACACCAGGTAATTTCCTTTTCATCGGGGCAGCCAATCAAGGCCCGGTAATAGGCCGTCGTCAGCGGATAACGTTCCGGCACCCGTACTGTTGTTCCCCACTGCCGGTTTGAGCTGATAAAAATCGTATCGGCCTGATCCAGGTTCAGGGTAAAGCGGTCAAGCTTGTCCTGGTTATCATCCCAGTACATCTCAAAATTCAATTCGGTTCGATACAGTCCATTGTAATAATCAAAAACGTTGTTATCGTACAGGTTATAGGGCAGAGAGTCATCCCATGATGATTCGAGCACCTGTTTGCTGCCATAAAAGGCAATATCGCCTTCACCCTCCAACACCCGAATTTGCACCGTAATATACTGATCCGGTGTAACCGGGATCGGCCTGGAGAATTGCACCAGATAATCATCTCCGCGCGCGTCACCCTGCCGGGCAAATTTACCTTCCAGGGTTGTCGAATTTACAACCGGCTGTCCATCAACGGTCTGGATGATGCTTACTTCCAACGTCTTTACAGAATCTGATCCGGTCCAATCCACCACATGCGGGAAGTAGACCTCTGATAACATGCCCTCGACCGATGGTCGGACGGTAATCATGCTATCGTTTCCGGTATTCAATAATTCCACCGGCTCCAACAAAGCCTGTTTTAACTGGCGGGTTTCATTGAGATAGGTCAAAGTGATGGGTCCTGCCAGTTGAACCACACTGCCGGGCTCCATCACCTCGATGTGCAAGTAATACGTATCGCCGGCATTTACCCATAAACTGGAATAAAAATCCAGGGAATATGAATTCCCGCGTGGATCATTGGCATCCACCGGAAAATTGGATGAGGTGGTGGCAGATGACAATGCCGGGGTATCCTCACGCTGCGAGCTGATCCAGGCATTGAAATTAATCACACCGGTTTCGGTACTTTTTCCAAACAGGTGTGAAAAATTGATACTGGAGAGAGATCCATCGTATTGGGCAACGAACTCCAGCACAACAGGTTTCTCATAGGTGGTATCGGTGGTCAACGCGTACGATACCGGCTGGTTGAAGGTTTCCTCGTCCATCTCGATGTGCAGATTGATGGGGCCGGGAACATTTTGATAAATCCACTCACTGGCTGCGATGCGGGTGACCGGCTTTGTATAGATCCGTGTGAAAGCGAATGCCCATGCAAATGTAGAAAGCAAAACAACAACTCCAAGAACACCCGCAATGATCTTGTTATAGGGCAGTTTTCGACCGGCAATTTTTGGCTTTAACGACCACACATACACTACCAGCCAGGCGGCAATGATCTCCAGCATGGCATAAATGGGCAGAAAATAGCGCATGCTGCTGGTGAAATTTAACGATTGCCAGACAAAATAAATCGCCGTCCAGCCCCATAAAAGCGCATGGTCAAACCATTCTCCCTTGAAAATCCTGTACCCCATCCAGAGAAAACCGATACAGGCCAGCAGGCCCAATGGCAGTCCCAAACCCCATTTGACCATGTTTTCCAGGCCAAATGACAGCGGCCGGCGCGCCCATTGCAATGCGGGTGGTGAATCAACTTCGCCACTACTTTGCCCGCTCAGCTCAACCATGTTATCGACCCATTTCTGATTGGGAAGAATCCCCAGAAAACCCGGGCCGGTAAAAGCATAAGGCTGGAAAATGCGGAAGACAATGATACTGACGACCGCCGCCACGATCACGTTGCGGATGAGAAAAGGAAGGGAATTTTTACGTTCCTTCGGTGAAAACCTGACGAAATTCAACAAGACTGCACCGGGCAGAAGAATTGCCAGCGGAGCAACGCTAATCTTCGATGCCAGCGCCATCCCAAAAGCAATCCCAAACAGGATATACGGCGGCACAGTACCCCAGCGCGTCAAAAAAGAAAATACGATTTTTTCCGGCGTATCTTCATCGATATCGGCAAGTTGGGAATAATCCTCAGCTTTGGTAAACCTTAATATTCGGACCGCCAGATAAAACGTCAACACCGAGAACAGATTGGCAAAAATATCCACCGTAAAATAATGAGATAGTTGTATCTGGAGCACCGAAAAAGCCGCGAAAGCCGCCGCCAGCAGGCTGACGGCTCTTTTACGATACAGGTTTTGCGCGATCATGTAGATCAGAACGATCGTTATAAGGTCTGCTACTGCACTGACCGCCCTGCCTACCAGATAGACTTCACTGTAACCGGTCTTGCCTATCCATTCGGCGATATAGCGGACAGTAAACAATGGCAGCGTGCCATAAACGTAAAAACCGTATCCACGGTTATGCGGGTTCAGGCTGGATTCGTCGGTATTGAAATACTCCCCCAACCCCTTGACTGGAGATATTGAACTCTCCACCATGGTAAGAAAGCGCTCATCAGGATGAAGATGCTGATCTTCATCCCAATCCAGGCCGACAAATCTGAAGTACCCGCCCAGGATCAGAATGACTACCAGCAAGAGATCCCAATACGACACCGATTTGCGGCGCTTGGTTTCTTCTTGTTTCAATGAGGTACCGGTTTCGATGTTCTCTGTCATTCTAGCTCTGTGATCACCCTTGAACGTCAACAGTCGTAGGGTCTGGCGGAACCAAGAGTATCCAAAAATCCTTGCCTGGCAGCTCGCTGGTATGCAGCCAATAGGAACACTGTGGATACATGGCCTGTAAATCCAGAATCGACTGCTGATCTTCTGGCTTTATGATAAACAACTTTGCCCCTGTTTGCGAGAGTGTTTGAGAGAAATCCTCCGGCCAAAGGGCATAATCTTTATCCGGAAATCCGGCGTTGATGCCCACCAGACGGGTATCCACCCAATATGGGAAGGGCACCACATAGGCAGTGTCCCGGCTGCCAATGGTTGAATCGGCGAAACCGCGGATGATTTCCCCAATTTCAGATGTATTCCACGCCCCTGACATGAATTGCTGATCAAACTGTTTGAAAACCAGGTTATAGTCCTGGTTGATCGTTGTCAGCAAGAGAAAAATGCCCAGAACCGAAGCCAAAACTTTCCCATATACCTTATGCCATTTGACCAGCCGTGAGAGCACGTATTCCAACAGTATGGCGATCATGATAAAAACCGGTATCATTGCACCGCCTGTCCGGTTCAGCGACGGGTTTTCATCCGGAAAGGCAAGCGAGAGAATAGACGGCATCATCAGCAGCGGAATGGAGACGAGTAAAAATAGATCCACCCAATCATGCTTGCGGATATAACGGATGATCACGTAAACGATGCTCAGGAAGAACAAGGCAGCCGGAACCACCGCCAATGCCGGACGGCCAGGTATGGAATGAACCCAGATCGAACCATTGTCCCAGAAAAACATGACAAGAGCTCTCCACAGGTTGGAAAAAAAGACCAAAATAGCCGGCTGAGTGTAGGCCTGTTCAAGGGTGCCCATGCGGGTGAGTGTGCGATAAAAGAACATATCCGGATCGTCCACCATGTAACGGAGCAGTGGGATGAAAACAAGCACGGCAACGAATGCCAGCACACAAAATGCAAACAGCACCTGTTTTCGATGACCCCTGGACTGCGGATGAAGCATATAAAGAATGACCGCCGCCGCCACTACAAATGGAACAAATCGCATTGGGCTGTATCCGTGCAGACCCAGGCCCAAAAACAGGCCCGACAGAAGAAAATCATTCCACGACCGTCTTTTTAATCCGCGGATCAGAAAATACAGAACCGGTGCGGCAAAGAGTGGGTAGAGGGGAAAGCGCAGGCCAATCCGCGAGATCACGTTGGGCCAGTAGGCGATGCCAGTAAACAAGAATGCGAATAAACCTGTCCACCGCCCGCCCAACTCTTTACCAAGCAGATAGATAAAGGGCAGCGCCAGCAGGCCTGCCAGTGCAGTCCCGATTTTAAGGCTCATGAACGACAGACCGGTACCGAAGATCTTCGAGACGGCGGCTGTCAGATACATCTGGATGAACTCGCGCCCCGTATTGCGGGGAAAATAGATCCAGTGATCTCCATTCAGCACATCGGCAACATCCAGCAGTTTTTCGGCATGATCACTGAACATTTCTCCCGGTACCTCATCCAGCCGATAGAAACGGAAGAATACCACCAACACGATGGATGCCAACAGGATGATTGTCCAGGGAGTAATCGTGAGCTTGATGCGAGGGTGTTTGAGAAAATTCAGCAGCCTGTCGGAGAGCCTGGGATGGTCAGGTTTATCCTGCCAGAAAGCATAAATCCCCAGGCCGATGGACGTCAGCCAGGAAACAGTATTGATCAGGTTGAACTGGTGGCTGGAAAAAGTCAAAAACGCCAGAAACCCAAGCACCAGGCTGGCGATTAATGCCTTGCTTTTCACTCGCACAACCGGAAACGCTGAAGACGGTGCAGGCTGGATATCGGCAGGCTCGATATTGGAAGATTTGCGAAGCACATAAACCAGAAACATGACCAAAGAGACAGCATAAGCGGCTATGGCAAGCCCGGTTTGGCGTGCCTGCGGCTCCAGCAGCGCCTGGGAAATGATGGCAATCAGAACAGAAAGCACCAACAGCCACGGAAAACGGTTTTGGGATGCGGGAATACCGATATTTTCAGACGCAGATTCTTCTTCCGTATGATCGGGCGGGTTCTGAACTGCCGAAGCCAAAGCATTCCCGTCAGCCAACTCATCCTCGTAAGGAATAAGAATCTTTTCCCTTTGCCAGGGATTTAAGATGGATTTCAAATAATCCAGTACGCTGGGTTCTTTCATATCTTCAATGGCACCTTGATCAAGTCACAATCTTACAACATTGTACGGGAAATGGCAATCATGATGACAGAAATACCCGGTCAGAGAATCTACTATCCCAACCATTACATACTGGCTATTCCGGGTTTGATTGCGAGCGATGCCATGGGGCTGTCTCCCAAGAAACTTGAAGTTGGATATGCAGGAACAAGATGGGCATAGTGTTTCGGATGAGATCATCCTGGCGAAACTATCCTCATTGTCACGCTGAACGCAGTGAAGCGTCCGCCCAAGAGTCTGTGTCACAATTAACTTGATAGGAAAAGGTGTGTTTCCACCTTTGGCGTGTTAATCACCAGGCTCAAGCCCGGTAAGCATTGGCCATTACCTGTGTCCCACAACCGCATCAAGCACTTTTATGGGTAACGTAAAAGGAATAGGATCCCCTGGGTTGCTCTTTCGGCTCCAGATAGTACGGTCGGAGCAGCTTTTCCAGCCACCCCAGGTTCCAGCGTGTGGGGGCCAGGATCCAGCGTCCCGCCAATCTTTTTGCCACCAGCGAAGGCACACCGAAATAATGACCCCATTCCAGCACACCCAGGGCATCCGGTGAAAAATAATCCCATACCTGGTCGATGATGAGATGATTGCGGGCTAAACGCTCACCCCATACCTGTTGTGAATCACAGTGATGATGGCGTGAAATCTTGTTGAACCATTTGCGATAGCCGGCAGCCAGTTTTTTCCATCCCAGGCGCTCCAGAAAGCGTGATATCGATAAATTATGTGTGAAGTTCTGGTTGGGAACACAAAAAATAAAACTGGCTCCCGGTTTCAGCACCCTGGCCGTCTCGGTAATCACCATATCCACATCCGGAATATGCTCCAGAACCGAATTGCTGATCACGGTATTGAAGGTATCCTCCGGAAAGGGCATTTTCCCACCATCCGCCTGTAAGACCAGCTTGTAGGCGCCTGTTTTGGCAGCCAGACCGAGTTGTTTTCGCCAGGGATCCATCCCTGCCTCAATCTTCCTGTCAAAGGCAATCGAAGCAAAATTGCCATCTCCACACCCCAAATCGAGCACAGGCTCCACAAGTGACAGATCCTGGTAAAACGTCGCTTCCACTGCCCGTAACAGAGCCCGGAAATACGGCAAATCCCGCAGATTTAACCACAAGTAATCTTTTTGTTGTTTTGAATCCATCATGATTTTTCGGGTAAATCTCTTACGTTTTTCATTGGTTGTTACGGCTGATGTCGGCTGCAATTTCGTCAAACAAATCTTCATAAGCAGCCGCAACCGTATCCGGTCGATACTGGATGGCAATCTCTTCCGCATCCTGGTGATATGCATCGGGGCGCGATACTATTTCTTTCACCGCGTCCGCCAGAGCAGCAGAATCACCGATCGGGATCACCTTGCCCATCTTGTGCCGTACAGGCGGCACACGCACTCCCGGCAAATCGGACGCAATTGATGGAACCCCGTTGATCATGGCTTCGATCTGTACCAGGCCAAATGCCTCGGTTGAATTCAGGCTGGGGATCACCAGCACATCGATGTTGGGGTAAAAGCAGGCGATTTGTTGGGGGTTAAGATTTCCCAGAAACTGCCAATGACCGCTGTCAATATAACGTTGAATCTGCGGGTTCAACCGTTCAAAATACTTCTCCTCCCCATAAATATTTTTGTATTCACCCGCGAACCAGACTTTTGCCTGGGGATACTGCCCGAAAATGGAAGGCAGTGCAGCCAATAACACTTCAACCCCTTTTTCGGTTGCAAAACGGCTTGCCATGCCGATGACCGGTTTTTTTTCATCCGGATTATACTGAGCGCGAAAGCTTTCGATTTCTTCTTTGGCGACTGCCGGCAGCTCAACAGGCGGCGGTATGATGCGCACCTTGTCCAGATACTTCTTTAACATTTTGGAGTGGTCGGCATAATCCTGTGTATAAGTGACAAATCTATGCGTAAATTGCGATGTCAGCCGGTTCATCACATTGACGGCTACATTGGCCGTTTTGCTGACCAAACCTTTGGGCATTTGCAAGTCACAATGATAGGTGACAACGGTGGGTTTCTTGAGAAGCCTGCCCCGCAAGGCAATCCCGGCCGCGTCGAATTGAGGCAAGTGCAGTTGGATGCAATCGTTCTCCAATGCCAGTCTGCTGGCAAGCGGGCCAAATGTGGGCATGATAACACCCTTGCTGATGCGAAAAAGCACCGGGGCCCGAATCACATTAACTCCATCCATCACCTCACGGGTTGGTAAATGAGGGTCGTATTGTGAGGTCAATATGGTCACTTCGTGGCCACGCTTGACCCAGGCTTTGGCCAGCCGTTCAGCATAGATTGTCAATCCGCTGGTATGGGGGCGGTAATAAGTTAAAACTGAAAGGATTTTCATCCAATTTTATCCACGGAATAATGAGCGGTTTTCTTGAACCCAATAAAACAACTCACTAATGCCCATCTTCACATCAATTTGCGGTGACCAGTCGAGCTCTCTTTTTGCTTTGCTGATATCGGAGACATAAACCAGTTGATCACCGGGTCTCCAGCCTGCCCATTTTACCGGGATCTTTTCACCCAACAGCCGTTCCAGTATCGGTGCGAACTGTTTCCAAATGGAGATGGTATTGGCAGCCCCACCGCCGATATTGAAGACCTGGCCGGCGCAATGGTCGATCCGCTCGATGCAGTGGTCATAGGCATTCAGCAAATCACTGACAAAGAGAATATCTCTCACCTGCTTCCCATCGCCGTAAATGGTGATAGGCTTCCGTAATATGGCTGCGATGACGAACCAGGCAACCCAGCCCTGGTCTTCAATTCCAAACTGCCGCTTGCCATAGATGCAGCTTTGCCGTAATACAACAGTCGGCAGGCCATAAATACGATAATAATCCCGCGTATACTGGTCTCCGGCTCCTTTTGAGCAGCCATAAGGGGAGTGAAAATCCAGCGGATGTTTTTCAGAAATCCCGCCCGGAAAATCCTTGTAACGATAGTGGTCGGTTTCCTGGATTACTTCTACATCTTCCATCCCGCCGTAAACCTTGTTGGTGGAAGCAAATAGGACGATGGGCTTCCTGGGCGATTTTCTGGCTGCTTCCAGCATATTAAATGTCCCATTTGCATTGATTTCAAAATCTTCACGCGGATCTGTTACGGAGGTGGTTACAGCAACCTGTCCGGCAAGATGAACAACCACATCCATGCCGGCAACCGCTTTTTCCAACAAGGTTTCGTCACGCACATCTCCCTGAACCAGGTGAAAAGACTCTTTACCGTGCTGTTTGCGAAGCCAGTCAAGATTGTTGTCTGCTCCCTTGCGGGACAGGTTGTCATAGATATGTACTTCCTCACCGCGCCCGAGCAGTTTGTCAACATAATTGGATCCAATAAATCCCGCACCGCCTGTGACCAAATATTTTAATTTCATTCTTCACACCTTGCTACCGGGTTTTCAGTTTCATCCTTTTGTTTCATTTTTCTTGAGAGATTGAACAAACTATCCAAGGATTGTTTTTCCTTTATCAATCCATAAACCCCAAAAATGGCGGTAATAGCAATCTGGAGGAAATGCATGACGACCGCGTACGCCAGGGCATTGGAGTAGGAGGTGCCCAATACCTTGAGGGCAGCAACAACCGAAGCCTCAAATACACCCAACGCAGCCGGTGCAGATGGAATCGCAATTCCCATGGCCAGGATTGAGTTGACAAACACTCCCCACCAAAACTGGGGTGCCGGGATGATGGAAAACATCATCACATAGTACATCAGCACTGCCACACCCCATGATGAGCCAATCGCTAAAAGACACACCAAAAACTGGCGAAAATCGGTCAGGATGGAAAAACCGCTCAAAAAAGTTGCAATTTGCGGCTGGATATATTTGCTCACCCAGGGCCACTTCTTTCCAACTTTCTGAATCCATGCCTGGATCACCTCATTTTTTCTGGCCATGATATAGAGTGCAAACAAACCGCAAACAACCAGCACGAGCACCACAATGGCCACCGTTTTTGCCCAGCTCATTTCCAGTACCAGGGGTAAAACTGCCAGCAGCAGGGCGGCAGCAAAAAATAAATCAAACGCCCGTTCAATGACAATTCCGGAAAGAACTTTGGTCACTCCCAGCCCGCTGGATTGACCCAATACAACCGCTTTGCCTATTTCACCGGCCCGCAGCGGCAGGATATTATTCAGCAGGTACCCCACGTTGATCGCCCGAAAAGTCTGTGCCATCCCTGCTTTTCCGGAAAGGATTACCTTCAAAGCCAATGCACGCAGAATCAACCAGAAAACAACAAAAAACACTCCCGGGATGATATAAATTAAATTGATTGTCGAAAACGCAGCAGAAAGCTCCTCGAAGCTGACCAGGTGAAATATGGCATAGAATGCGATAGCACTGATGACCACCCCAGGCAGCCAGCGGCCAGCTTCACCCAGGTGTGATTTACGGGGTCGTGGTTCAGACCCATTGGAGCCTGTATTTTTCATTCATCCTCGAGTTTTATCACGGCCATAAAAGCTTCCTGGGGGATTTCGACATTCCCGACCATCTTCATTCGCTTCTTGCCGCGTTTTTGTTTCTCCAGCAGTTTTCGTTTGCGGGTGATATCACCCCCATAACATTTGGCCAATACATCTTTTCGAAGCGCCTTGATATTGGCCCTTGAGATTACTCTGCCGCCGGCATAAGCCTGGATGGGCACCTCGAATAACTGGCGCGGAAGGAGTTCTTTTAGCTTGGTAACAAGTCTCTGGCCTTTGTGATAGGCAAAGTCTTTGTGAACGATAGTTGTAAAAGCGTCAACCGGCTCATTATTGACCAGCAGTTCCAGTTTGATCAATTTTTCCGGTCGATATTCGACAAAAGAATAATCCATCGAGGCATAACCGCGCGTTCTCGATTTGAGGTCATCGAAGAAATTGACAATCATCTCGGAGAGTGGTATTTCATAGATCAGTTGAACACGATCTGGCGCAGGGTATTCTTCTTCCTTATATATACCTCGTCGTTTTCGAACCAGATCCATAATGGTTCCATAATATTCGGTTGGGGTAATAATCTGCAAACGCATCCAGGGTTCACGAACTTCAGAAATCAGGCTCTCATCAGGAAGCAGGGCAGGAGAATCGACCTTGATTATTTTCTGGTCCATTGTCATCACTTCATATTCCACGGATGGAGCAGTAACCACAATATCCAGATCATACTCACGTTCCAGTCTTTCCTGGATGATTTCCATGTGGAACAGTCCCAAAAAACCGCATCGGAAACCAAAATTGAGAGCCTGGGATGTTTCCGGAACAAAAACCAGCGAAGCATCATTGAGTTGGAGTTTTTCCAACGATTCGCGAAGGTTCGGATAATCCTCCCCTTCCACCGGGTAGATGCCGGCATACACCATCGGTTTTACCTGCCGATAGCCCGGCAGCGGCTCAGTGGCAGGTTCATCGGCCATTGTGATGGTGTCACCCACACGGCAGTCATGAATTACTTTCAAACCGGTCGCAATATACCCCACCTCGCCGGCGCTGAGTGCAGCACAAGGTTTCATCACCGGCGAAAAGTAACCGATCTCCACCGGTGTAAGATCCACACCTGAAGACATCACCCGCAGCTTTGAATTCTTATCAAACCGTCCATCGATTACCCGGATGTATGCCACAACGCCTTTATAGGAATCGTAATGGGAGTCAAAAACGAGTGCCCGCAGAGGGTATGACTGGCGGTCTGCTGGCGGAGGTACTTTTTCGACGATCGCTTCAAGCACCTTGTCGATATTGATACCTTCCTTGGCGGAAACCCTTAGTATTTCATCTGGATCCGTTCCCAACAGATGGTATATATCCTGGGCAATTTCATCGGGCCGGGCTGAAGGCAGATCAATTTTGTTGATGACAGGCAGAATAACAAGATCTGCTTCAAGGGCAAGATACAAATTCGCCAGCGTTTGAGCTTCAATGCCCTGCGTGGCATCCACGATTAACAAAGCCCCTTCACAAGCCGCCAGTGCCCGGCTGACTTCATAATTGAAATCCACATGCCCTGGGGTATCAATCAGATTGAGTTCATAATCCTTCCCATCCAGCGCGTGATACGCCATACGCACTGCGGATGCCTTGATGGTGACCCCTTTTTCCCTTTCAAGATCCATGCTGTCCAAAACCTGTTCCGTCATGTCACGGTCAGAAATGGTGCCGGTTGTTTGCAGAAGCCGGTCAGCCAGCGTGGATTTTCCGTGGTCAATATGTGCAATAATGCAAAAATTGCGAATATGGGATGTCATAATCGGCTAGTAGTATACCCTGAATCGTTGATTAATTTACAGATCAGTCCCATCCAACCCCCGGGCACGCCAGGCATCCTGGGGCAAATCAATGTCCTTGTTCGTTTTATCCACCAGCAGCTCATCTATTCTGGCTGAGCCATCGATGCTGTTCAGGCGCGGATATTCAAGGTGGATCAGAAATTCGATGTTGCCCTTCGGCCCGGTGATCGGCGAAAGAATCAGGCCATTGATCCCCCATCCTTCATTTTCTGCGTAGGCCATGATCTTGCTCAGAACCGCCCGGTGGACAGCCTTATCGCGAATCACGCCTTTTCCACGGGCGGCTTCTTTTCTTCCAGCTTCAAACTGTGGCTTGATCAAGGCAACGACCTGGCCTCCATCCGGTTTCAGCCAATGCTGGATAACCGGCAGAATCGTTTCCAGTGAAATAAAGGAAACATCAATTGTTATAAAATCCACAGCTTCCGGTAAAGATACGAGGTATCTGGCGTTGGTGTTTTCCATCACCACCACGCGCGCATCCGTTCTCAGCTTCCAATGCAGAATGTTATGTCCCACATCGATGGCATAAACCTTTTGTGCGCCATGGGCAAGCATGCAATCGGTAAAGCCGCCGGTGGAAGCCCCTACATCGGCGCACACCAGGCCATCCAGCCGGTTTATACCAAATTCATCCAGGGCTTCTTCCAGCTTTTGAGCACCTCTGGATACATATTTCATCGATTCCTCCAGAGAGATTTGCGCATCAGGATCCACCATGACGGATGGCTTTAAAACGACCTGTCCGGCAATACGGACCTGTCCGGCCATGATGAAACGCTGCGCCTGCGAACGGCTTTCTGTGAGCTTTCTTTCAACAAGTAATTGATCCAACCTGATCTTTTTCATTCTCCCTCTATTTTAACCGGGACATCGAATGATAGCAGACAAATCCTTTCAAATCTGAAACGAAAACCGAAAGCACAACCCACCATCCTGTGATAATATAATCCCATGTTCCGGGGATTAATTAAATCAATGCGACCTCGCCAATGGACGAAAAATATCTTCCTGTTGGCAGCGATTGTCTTTGATCGACAGCTCACAAACATGGATGCCTTGCTGAGAACAATTATCGGCATCGTCATTTTTTCATTATTATCCAGCAGCATTTACCTCATCAACGATATCGCCGATATCGAGGCAGACCGTAATCATCCGGATAAGCGCAAACGTCCCATTGCCAACGGTATTGTACCTGTGAAAACGGCTGTGATAACAGCCATCCTGTTGATCATTATCACCCTAGTCCTTGCCTTTTTCCTCTCGACCGGCTTTGGCTGGATCTGTGTTCTTTATTTTGCCATTAACATGGCTTATTCGAAATGGCTTAAACACGTTCCGATCATCGATGTCATGGTTCTTGCGTCTGGATACGTTTTACGGGTTGCCGCCGGTGTTTCGCTGATTGTTGTGGAACGGTTTTCTCCCTGGCTGTATGTGGTGACAACCTTGTTCGCCTTGTTAGTCGGTTTTGGGAAAAGGCGAACGGAACTTAACATCCTTCAGGAAGAAGCCCATAACCATCGCCGTGTTCTGGATGGGTACACCATCCCCTTTCTTGATCAATTGATAACCATTGTATCCAGTACGATCATCGTGGCATACAGCCTTTACACATTCTCGGCGCCCAATTTGCCTGCCAACCACAGCATGATGCTGACAATCCCGTTTGTCATGTATGGCATTTTCCGCTACCTGTATCTGATTCAGGTTAAGGAACTCGGTGGTGCCCCGGAAGAGCTCGCGCTGACTGACCGCCCTCTGCAAGCTACCTTCCTGCTGTGGGGTTTTCTCATATTGCTCATTTTTT
Organism: Chloroflexota bacterium; assembly: GCA_021372725.1. Classification (GTDB taxonomy): domain Bacteria; phylum Chloroflexota; class Anaerolineae; order Anaerolineales; family Anaerolineaceae; genus JAJFTV01. Next base: position 46,346 of record JAJFTV010000060.1, read on the forward strand.
ACCTTACTTGAGGCATTCGATTATGCCTGCCATCTCCGCTTCTGCTCCAGGTAAAATCATCCTATTTGGTGAACACGCGGTCGTCTACTCAAGACCCGCCATTGCGATTCCGCTCATGCAACTCAAGGCGACAGCCTTTTTTTTGGCCGATCCGACAGCTCCACTTGGAAATATAAAGCTGACCGCTGCCGATATCGGTATGCAAACAAATCTGAATGACCTTGCTGAAGATCACCCATTTAGAGTTTTATTTCAATTAGTGCAAAATCATTTTCAACTGGATCATTTTCCCGCCATGTCGGTGAAAATTCGCTCCGAAATACCCATTGCGGCTGGCCTTGGATCGGGAACCGCTGTATCCGTGGCGTTGATCCATGGATTGTCCCTTTTTCTGGGTGCCAAGCTTTCGGCAGCGCAAATCTCCGCCTTGGCCTTTGAAGTGGAAAAGGTTTATCATGGAACTCCATCCGGTGTGGATAACACGGTCATCACTTATGAGAAGCCTGTTTTCTTCATGAAGGATCATCTGCCAGAACCGATTTATGTTGGTAATGACTGTACTTTTCTCATCGCTGACACCGGCATCAAAAGTATGACTTCCAGTGTGGTTGGAGAGGTGCGAATAAATTGGGAAAATAATAGAAAACATTATGAATCGATTTTTGACTCAATCGCCTCCATTACTCAGGAAGCAAAAGAAATGTTGATCTCCGGCGATGAAAAACAGATTGGTGAATTAATGAACAAAAATTACCATCTGTTGGTACAAATGGGGGTCTCCTGCGATCCACTGGATCACCTGGTAACCGTCGCACTGCATGCCGGGGCGCTGGGAGCCAAACTTTCCGGAGCCGGTAAAGGAGGCAATATCATCGCCCTGGTTCAGGAATCATCCGCCAGGGATGTCAGACTGGCCCTTGAAAATGCGGGTGCGACCAGAGTGATTCAGATCACGTTGAATAAAACCGAGTCGACTAAAACGGCAAAGAAAGTCATCTCCTGACCTATGGAACCGGTAACCTATCTAAAACTTGGCGGGTCGCTCATTACCAATAAAAAAATGCCCCATACGCCGCGGCTTGAAATCATCGAAAGAGCTGTAACCGAGATAAAGGACGCATTGGCTCAGGCTGACATCGGCAAGTTGGTCATTGGGCACGGTTCTGGCTCCTTTGGGCATGTTCCGGCCAAAAAATACCAGACTCGTGACGGAGTTTATGATCCAGCCCAGTGGCAAGGGTTTGTGGAGGTTTGGAACGAAGCCCACGCCCTGAACCAGATCCTGGTTGAAGCCTTTGCGAAGACAGGATTGCCGGTCATGGCGTTTCCGCCCTCAGCGATGATCATAACCGATCATGGTCGTATCCATGCCTGGAATTTGGAACCGATTCTGAAGTCTGTAGAAAAAGGCATCATCCCCCTCGTGCAGGGAGATGTCGTTTTTGATCTGGCGCTGGGAGGGACAATCCTCTCAACAGAAGAGATTTTTGCTGAACTGGCAAATCACCTGCCGCCATCCCGGGTTTTGCTGGCAGGTGTTGAAAAGGGTGTCTGGCAGGATTTCCCGAAACACACTAAACTGATTCATAAGATTGGAATAAATAACTTTTCCGAGCTGAACCAGATCGCAGGGGGAGCCGAAGCAACGGATGTGACCGGAGGAATGCTGGAAAAGATACGCGTTCTGATGAATATCATCGACCGGTTTCCCCAATGTAAAGGGTTGATTTTTTCAGGCATGGAGACCGGCAGTATCGAAAGAGCTCTCTTGGGAGAAACCCCGGGAACTCTCGTTTCATCAAATTGAAGAGGGATCGAAAATGCTATATTCCCGATTGAAAATGGAAGAGACTGAAGATAGAACGCTGGCCAGTTATGCGAGCCATTCAAGTGCATCGAGAGGCAGATTTTATCCTGATGAAGAACCTGAATATCGAACCATTTTTCAACGCGACCGTGATCGTATCATTCACACGACTGCTTTCAGGCGGCTGGAATACAAAACCCAGGTTTTCATCACCGATGAAGGGGATTACTACCGCACGCGCCTGACCCACACGATGGAGGTTAATCAGATCGGCAGGACCATTGCACGTGCGCTGGGTGCAAATGAAGATCTCACGGATGCCATTTCACTGGCCCATGATCTGGGACATCCTCCTTTTGGGCATTCCGGTGAACGTACCCTGTCACGCCTTATGCTGGAAAACGGCGGCTTTGACCATAACAGGCAATCTTTCCGCATTGTGACCGAACTTGAACAACGCTATCCTGATTTTCCTGGGCTGAACCTGTCCTGGGAAGTATTGGAAGGGATGGTAAAGCACGAAACAGAATATGACCGGGCCGACGCCAAGGATTTCAACCCCGATTTACGCGGTCACATCGAAGCACAAATTGTAAATGCAGCAGACGCCCTGGCTTATTCAGCCCATGATTTGGATGATGGCCTCCGCTCCCAAATGATCTCACCCCGCCAACTGGAAGGCATTGAACTCTGGGAACTGCTGGTGGATCACACCAATGTAAATCCGTATCACATGGAAGAACTCAACCGGCATATTCTGATTCGCAAATTGATCGGGGTCGAGGTCACAGATGTGGTAGAGAACACCATAAAAAAGATCCACCAGAGCGGCGTTAAAACTGCAGAGGATGTCCAAAAGCTCTCTTATAACGTGGTTTCCTTTAGCGAGGATTTGCATCGCAGAAACCGTCAATTGATGGATTTTTTGTATCGCGAATTGTATAACCATTACAGGGTTGTTCGAATGGCACAAAAAGCTGACAGAATCATCACAGATTTATTCGAAGCTTATCATACTCACCCTGAAATATTGCCAAATCATATCCAGCAGACTGTGGAAAAAAGAGGGTTGGAGCGAACGATCAGTGATTACATCGCCGGCATGACTGACCGGTTTGCAATAGATGAACACCACAAGCTTTTTGAACCTGGGCGGCTGCCATAATCAATTTTCAAAATTTCAGGTAAAATAGCTTTCGTCTTGAATGGATAGATTTTTTCATCACTCTGGATGCAGGCTTTTTTCACCTGAATGTCTTCTTTGGCAATAAGATTAAACCTGCTTCCCTACCCATCATTACGTTATCCATATTAGACAAGTTTTTTTATAAGATGCAGGAGCAAATCAGGAATGGACAATAGTGAGCATTACTTGACCGCACTGGGTGCCAAAAAAATAAAGGAAGAGCTTGAACAGATGAAAGCTGAGGGTAGACAATCCATTTCTGCCCGCCTGAAAGCTGCCATTGAAATGGGAGATCTGTCAGAGAATGCCGACTACACATCAGCAAAAGAAGACCAAGGTTTTTTGGAAGGCCGTATCCAGGAACTGGAATTCCTGTTACAAAACTCGATCATCATCGATGATATGGATAAGGATAAATCGTTGGTAAGCATTGGGGATACAGTGACGATAAAAGAAGGAAATTACCCTGAAGAAACCTATTACGTTGTTGGTTCGAAAGAAGCCGATCCAAGAAATGGGATGATTTCCCACATATCTCCCCTCGGCAGGGCCATCATCGGTCACAAAGCCGGCGAACAAGTCAAGGTCGATACACCGGATGGACCCGTGATGTTTACCATTATTCGTATCGAATAATCTCTTCCATAGTAAAAAACACGAGGCTGTCTCAAAAGTCAAAGCAGGGATTCTATTTCCTGGTTTTTTGAGACAGCCCCTTTCAAATCACCTCTCTCTTTCAGGCTTTTGGCCAGATGGAAAGATCTATTGTGATTCTGTCAAAATAGCTGTTTTCTGGTAGAGCACTTTGACCGTAAGTCAAATCAACCACACGGGCTTCGAGTTGAAGAGTGGCGGTTTCCAGCAAAATCACTTTATCCATTTCCAGCATGATGGGCTCACCTTTCGATACTACCCGCTGGCTGATTACCGGGTCATGGAAGGAATATTCGCTCATCAAAACCTTCGTGACAGTCTGGATGTCATTCTTGTCAAATAGCCAGATTTCCAGGGCGGCTACTTTTTTCGGTTCGCCAACACCGATCGTCTCAGAAATTCCCACACCACATTCCCCCAGAAATTCCCCGCCGGGGGAATCGATACTGAAGGAATCATCATAAAGATCGTCACCAATGGCAAAGGTTGTCATAAAGCGGGCGATGGGTGTTTCGTTATCCGTTTCCACAGAATGGACTGTTTCCCGTACTTCCTGAACAGGTTGTTCGGTGTGCCTTTTTGTCTGCAAGAGATTCCCTGTTCGTTTTCGCAGCACCAGGACATATAATAAAGCTCCCCCCACCAGCAGCAACATTAACAACAAAATGCCGAGAAGTAAAAGCGGTTTGAATTTTGCTTTCCCCTCTGTAGTCACTTCTTCCGTGGTTGTCGTCGGTACGGTTTGATCGGCGGAGACAATCACAGTGACTTCAGTCGCCGGTTGTGCCTGATCAGCCGGCTTCGTGGGCTCCTGAGCTACCGCACCCTCATTTGCCAGAGGTACACCGACCAGCAAGCCGAATGCCGAAATATCCGCGGCCTTAAGGTGAGATTGACTCTGAACCTGATCAAACAGACTTGGTGCGTCATCGCCCAATTCTTTCCACCGGTTTAAAGCAAGCAAACTGTCCTGATTGGAAGCATAGGATTCGATTGTCATGCTTAAGAAATCAACCTTGACATCCTCGCGCAGATGTTCCGGAGCGGCATCCGTCCATTTAACCGGTACCAGACCCCAACCGAGAACTGGCAGCCCGATAATCAAACCTGCTATAAATGCTACAATAGCGATAACGAGAGGTTTTTTCAGACTTTGGCGAACAACCTCAATCGTTCCTTTAAGGTTCATTTATATTCCTCCTGCTTTGCCGCATAATTTATTGATCTTAAGGATGTCTGATGCCTGGTTTTTGTGCGATGATCATTCACCATTCATCAGCACAATCCCCTGCATGAATTGCGAAAAGGCGGCATAATAGAAGAAAGATGCAATAAATATGCCTATTCCACAGCTTGAGTTTCGATTTCTTCGATTAAAAATTCTTCCTGACAGTTCAAGCATTGTACTTTTTTCTTGTTCGTAATCACCAGCAAACCCTGGCAATTGGGACAGGGAGTTTTGACAGGTTCCTTCCAGGAGGTAAATGCACAATCCGGGTAACGCGAACAGCCATAAAAGATACGTCCTTTACGGCTTTTACGTCTGACAATCTCGCCGGTTTCACAAAGAGGGCAATGAATATCCATCTTGTCCAGCCATGCTTCAGTGTAACGGCACTCAGGGAAATTGCTGCAACTGATGAACTTTCCAAATCGTCCCCAGCGAATCACAAGGTCATGACCACACAACGGACAAGCGCGTCCGATTTTTTCCATCTCCGTCTTATTCTCAGGCATTTCTTTCTGTGCCCTGGCAACCTGTGGTTCGAAAGACTGATAAAAATCACTGACCACTTTCGTCCACTCGCTTTCGCCTGCCGCGACTTTATCGAGTTTCGATTCCATGCCGGCGGTAAAACCCACATCCACAATATTGTCAAAATATTCAACCAGTAAATCGTTTACCAGAAAACCTGTTTCGGTTGGAATAAGGCGTTTGTTTTCTCGAAATACATAACCGCGTGCCTGAATGGTGGTGAGGATGGGTGCATAGGTGGACGGCCTGCCAATACCATACTCCTCCAGTGCCTGCACCAGCGAAGCTTCGGTAAAGCGCGGTAATGGTTGGGTAAAATGTTGTTCCGGGAGTAAACGAATCAATTCCTGGCGTTGGCCTTCTTCAAGATTTGCCGGAATTTTTACTTCTTCGTTTTCATCGGTTTTTTGATCTTCATCTTTTGCTTCCTCGTAGACAACCATAAACCCGGGGAAACGCATGGTGGAACCTGAAGCGCGGAAAAGAAATTCCTGATGAGCATGTGTAGCCATTACATCTACACTAAGAGTATCGAAGATGGCGGCTTCCATTTGCGAAGCGACAAAACGCTGCCAGATGACCTGGTACAGCCGAAACTGGTCGCGCGAAAGCAAATCCTTGATTTTTTCGGGCTTGCGCAGCACCGACGTGGGACGAATCGCTTCATGTGCTTCTTGTGCGCTCTTTGCCCTTGTCTTGTAAACAGGCGGAACGGACGGTACATACTGTGACCCGTAAGTACCCAAAATGAATTCACGGGCTTCTATTTGTGCCTGTTCGGCAATATTCGTCGAGTCTGTACGCATATAGGTGATTAATCCTGTCGAGCCTCCCTCGCCGATATCCAGGCCTTCATATAATTGCTGGGCAACACTCATCGTCTTTCGGGCGGTGAAACCCAGTTTACGGGATGCTTCCTGCTGCAGAGTACTGGTGATGAATGGCCCTGACGGTTTACGGCGACGTTCTCCTCGTTTGATTTTGGAGATGGCATATTCTGCTTTTTCAAGATGCTCGAGGATGACGTTCACATTTTCCTGACCAGGCAGGCTGGGTTCCTCGCCATTGACACGGACAAGTTTGGCGATAAAGCTGTCTTTTCCGTTTTCCGGTTTCAATTCCGCGCTGATTGTCCAGTATTCCACCGGGTTGAAGGCATCGATCTCGCGTTCTCTTTCGACGATCAAACGCAACGCAACTGATTGAACACGGCCTGCAGAGAGTCGGTTACGAACCTTCTCCCATAAGATTGGGCTTATGCTGTACCCCACCAGCCGGTCGAGTATGCGCCGCGCCTGCTGCGCATCGACCAAATCCATGTTGATGCTGCGTGGGTGGTTAAATGCATCCGAAATGGCATTTTGTGTAATTTCGTGGAAGATAACACGCTGCGATTTTTGGGGGTCGATTTCGGCTGCTTCAAGCAAATGCCAGGCGATGGCTTCACCTTCGCGATCAGGGTCGGTGGCTAGGAATACTTCTTCCGCCTTCTTCGCAGCAGCTTTTAACTCCTTGACCAGCTCTCTTTTTTCATTGGGGACGCGATAGCGGGGCGTAAAGTTGTTTTCTACATCAATACTCAATGAGGAGCGGAGCAGATCGCGGACATGTCCAACGGAAGCCTTGACAGTGTATCCTTTGCCAAGATACCTGCCTACGGTACGCGCCTTGGCCGGGGATTCGACAATTACCAATTTGCCATTCCGCTCGACAACCGGAACCGGTTTTTGCATCCCCTCATGAGCAGGCGTTTGGCCTATCCGCACCATGTTTGTGCCACAGACCGGGCAAACCCCGCGTGTAATAGGCCTGGCTGATCGGTTATATTCCGGAACAGGGTTTTGAATTTCTCTTTTTTCTCTGCATTTAACGCAATAAGCTTCCAACTTTCAGCTCCTATAGATATTGATTACGGCTATCCGTTTTTAATTTCTTAACGATCTCTTTAACATCCTGAACCTTTTCCCGACTGCAAACCAGCAAAGCATCTCCGGCATCAATCAGGATGAGATTTTCCACACCAATGGTCACAATCAGCCGGCCGGTTTCATCGGATAATACAATTGAATTTTTGGTATCCAATCCAATAAAGTTTTCATGCCGGATGATATTACCATCATTATCTGCCGGGAGTACATCGTAAAGCGAATCCCACGAACCTACATCATTCCAGCCCAAATCTGAAACCGGAATGACGGCTACATTCTGTGCATTTTCCATGATCCCATAGTCAATGGTCTGGGGTTTGATTTTTCCCCAAACACCGGTGATATCCTGATTCCAGTCGGGACGCTCAATTTTCATACAAATTTCATCCAGAATATGGGATAAATCGGGCATTTGCCGGTTAATTTCTTTCAGAATGTCGGAAGTCTTCCATATAAACATGCCCGAGTTCCAGTCGTGATCACCCATGGCGATAAAGCGCTGGGCATCCTGCAGGACAGGTTTTTCCTTGAACCGTACCGCACGGTAGGTATTCAACCCCTCAAAATCACCTATCGGTTCACCACGCTGAATGTATCCATATCCGGTTGAAGGAAAAGTTGGTTCAATCCCCAAGGTAACCAAGTAATCCTGTTGGCTTAGTTGATAGCCGGCCTTCAATGCTTTTTGGAATTTGGATACATCCTCAATGTAATGGTCAGCCGTCAGTACAGCCATAACGGCATTTCTGTTTTTATCCTGCAATGCGATGGCAGCCAGTCCAACAACCGATGCAGTTCCGCGCGGAAATGGTTCGATCAGGTAGTTTCCGGCCGGGATCGAAGGGCACAGTTTTATCAATTGTTCAGCCTGTTCCCTGACTGTCACCACAAAAATACGATCCGGTGGGAATAAACCTTCCAGTCTGTCAACAGCTATATTGAACAAAGACCGGTTATCGATCAGCTCAAGCACCTGTTTGGGACGGTTCTGTCGGGAAAGCGGCCATAGACGCGTTCCCCCGCCCCCTGCCATGATAACCGCATAATAATTATCCAGGGCATCATCCATCGCCATTTTTCCTTTCGTAATCAGAATTCAACTCTCTGATAACAGAGTAATTCATATTTCCTGTTTTATACACCATGCCTTTGAGTTCCAGCAAGGTTAATGTGGATGAAATGACTGCCATGGGTAGACCGGTTTTTACATAAATTTCATCGACATGGGTGGGATAGTCACCCAATACCTGCAAGAGTTGGGCTTCCACTTCACTTTCGGGCAGCAGTTTTCTGGCTGATTTGGATTGATCGATATGTTTGTATTGCAATACTTCAAGGATTTCATCAAAATCGACCAGCGGCCGGGCACCCTGTTGAATCAGATAATTGGTTCCTTTGCTTTGGGCAGCATAAATGCTCCCAGGAACGGCAAATACTTCCCGGCCCTGTTCCAATGCGAAGTTACAGGTAATCAAGGCACCGCTGGTATTGGCAGCCTCGATAACCACCGTGGCGGCAGACAACCCGGCGATTATCCGGTTGCGCGGCGGAAAATTGATACCCTCTGGTGCCGTACCGGGCGCATAATCGCTGATCACCGCTCCTTGCTGTATGATTTGCAAGTAAAGCTGGCGATTCTCAGGTGGATAAATTACGTCCACGCCACAGCCCAGAACGGCAATGGTTCTCCCACCAGCCTGAAGCGAAGAATGGTGAGCCACAGCATCGATACCCCTTGCCAATCCACTCACTACCGTAATGCCATGCCGGGCAAGAAAAGCTGCCAGCTCTGAGGCGACCTGTTTGCCATAACCGGTCATGCGGCGGGTTCCAACCACCGCCACCGCCCATTCATCTTCACCGGTAATTTCTCCAAGAGTATATAAAACGGGTGGAGGTTGATCTATCTCGCGCAGTTTTTTGGGATACTGATCATCCTCCCGGATAAGGATATGGATCCCCTTCTGTTGAAGGCCGGCAAATAATTCCTCAGGGTTGATATCCTTACGCTGATCGACAACCTGGGCAGCCAGTTTTTCACTCAGGCCTGCCGCAATCAGGGCGTCCAGGGGCGCATTCCAGGCAATCGAGAGATCGCCGAAAAATTGGAGCAATTTCTGCATCCGTACTGCTCCAATTCCACGAATGTGATTGAAACCTACCCAATAGACTCGCGAATCCATGAAATCAATGCCATTCAGGAGGGGATATGATCATCTTTCGATTTTCGAGATCGATCCGTTTTATTACCTGCTCAATCGCGGGAACCAGCACTTCCTTCCCCTCGTTGGTTTTGATCAGATAAACATCATTTGCGCCGGTTTCCAATATCTCGGTCAGTTCACCCAGATAATCACCCTGTTCGTTGTAAACGTCAAGCCCTAAAAGCTGATGGAAATAGTATTCTCCAACCGGGAGTGGGGGGAGTTCTTCTGCTTTTACGTAGACCATTTCGTTGCGGAGTGATTCCACATCTTCAGGCTTTTCCTTGCCTTTGAAGTGGATAATCAGACCCTTGTTATGTAACCTTGTTCCAGCAACGGTCTCTATATGGCGTTGTTCGCCAATATAAACCTGTTTTCCGCTGTGCAGCCTTTCCGGAAAATCAGTTATGACATCAAAGAGCACTTCCCCTTTTAATCCATGTGCTTTTTTGATCTGCCCGACAACTAAGTACAACGGCTCGCCTTGTGGGGGCGAGCCTGTTGATCTTTGTTCATCATTCTGGCCGGATGATCGCTGCAGATTCATCTTGGCTCAACAACATCCAGGTAAACTTGTTTTCCTTCCCTTACCGCCACGACCCGTGACAACACTCGCATTGCATTGGCTACCCGGCCGCCTTTTCCGATGACGCGCCCCATATCTTCCTTGGCTACCTGAAGCTGCAAGCGGATCTTGTTCCCCGATCGATCCTGGCGCACCCTCACTTCCATTGGATTATCCGCCAGGGATCGCGCAATATATTCAATTAGTTCTTTCACTTCTTGTCCTTTCCCGGACTTCAAACCAGGATTCCAGATTTTACAGGATTATTTCAAGAGAGATCAGATTGTCCGCTGATCCATTAATCCAATCGAGTTTTAACACTTACTTTTCGATTGCTGAAATATTCATTTGATTCTGCCATCAGGGTCTCAAGGCTTTCGCCTGATTTGAAACGCTGAAAGCGGTCAAGGATTCCTGTATTTTTAAACAGACGCTCCACAGGTTCACTTAATTGTGCACCATTTGTCATCCAATGATAAACCCGATCCTCTTTGACTTCCAAAGTGAACGGTTGTGTACGGGGATTGTAATTTCCCAGAATTTCAAGAAACTTCCCGTCACGCGGGCTTTCACCATTGGCGGCAATAACTCGATAACTAGGCTGATTGCGCAAACCGACTCGTCGCAAACGAATTCGTACCATTTTTTGTAATTCTCCTGATCCTGTCGTAAAATTTTTATTATGTAGGCGCCTAAAATGCGGAAGAGTTTGAGGGTACGCGGAAAGGAAGCGTCTCTCCCAATTTTATCGCTAACGAAATAAACGTGATAAATCCTTTGTCCCTGATTTCTTGATCGTTTTAAACATACGCTGCGCATCACGAAATTGCTTCATAACACGGTTGACATCCTGGACATCCGTGCCGGAACCACGTGCAATTCTCCTTCTCCGGCTGGCATTCAGTATATCCGGATGACGTCGCTCCTGGATGGTCATCGAATTAATGATGGCTTCAGTCATCTTCATCTGATCCTCAGCCTGTCCCTGCGGCATGACCTTGGCTGCTGCGCCCATACCACCAGGCAGCATTTCAAGGATTTGCTGTAAAGGTCCCATCTTGCGGATTTGTTTCAGTTGTTCGGTGAAATCTTCAAGAGAGAACTCACCCGCCAACATTTTTTGAGCCTGTTTTTGCGCCTGTTCCTGGTCAAAAGCGCTTTCTGCCTTTTCAATCAGACCCAGGATATCGCCCATTCCCAAAATCCGCGAGGCAAGCCGTCCGGGGTCAAATGTTTCAAGCGCTTCAACGCCTTCGCCGGTACCCAGATATTTGATGGGGACGCCGGTTACACTGCGAATGGAGATGGCGGCACCGCCGCGGGCATCTCCTTCCATTTTGGTCAGAATGAGACCGGTCAGTGGGATTGCATTTCGGAAGCCCTCTGCAATACTCAAAGCCTCCTGCCCGATCATGGCATCGATGACCAGTATGGTTTCAGCTACATTCACTTTGGAATGGATGGCGGTGAGCTCATCCATCAATTCCTGGTCCAACTGTGAACGACCGGCTGTATCGACGATCATCACTGTGTAACCACCTTTTTGAGCCGTTTCATAGACTTGCTGAACCATTTTTGGCGGCGTTACACCGGCAGTGTGGAATACTTCCACTCCAATCTTGCTGCCTAATGTTTGCAGTTGTTTCACGGCAGCCGGCCGATAAGGATCGGCAGCAACCAACATGACCCTTTCTCCCTGCGAACGCAGAAGACGGGCAAGTTTGGCTGCCGCAGTGGTTTTACCGGAACCCTGCAAACCTACCAAAATCACAACTCTTGGTTTTGTACCACTTAAATTGAGAGGAGCGGGTTCTCCCAGTGTTTTTATCAGTTCTTCATGAACGATCTTGATAACTTGCTGGGCAGGATTTAGCGCCTTGGAAACTTCAGATCCAACAGCACGTTCCCGTACACGCTTGATGAAATCCTTGACTACGCTGTAATGAACATCTGCTTCCAGCAACGCAATACGAACCTCCCGCATGGCACTATCCACGTCTTCAACAGACAACTTGCCATGCCGGCGAAGGTCCTTAAAAATATCATTAAGACGTTCCGACAGACTTGCAAACACTTATCTTTTTTCCTACTCACAAGGCGTTTCCTATTATATAGGATATTGGGTACGCCCGCAAACCTGCATTTTAGCTTGGTTAGGTGGAAAGGTCAAGGGTGTTATAGTAGAATTGATTTTCACTACAAGATCGGGTATGTTAAACCATATCATCACTCCCTGTCAGAGTAAGCGCACGAGTTTCTGGACTTGATCCAACAGATGGTGTCGTAACGGTGGGTTGAGTCGGCAAGCCTTTCATCAGCGGTCATCTATCCATAACCAAACAGGTACTAAAGGGTTATATAAAGTAATGTTTTCCATCCAGGCAACTGAGTTTTGTATGAGATGATCACTATGAAAAAGAGGGATAAATGTCAAACACTGCCATAGTAACTGATAGCACCACCAGTATTCCACCTGAATTAATCGCTGAGTACTCTATCACTGTCCTGCCATTGAACATTATCTGGGGAAACGAAACATTTATGGAAGGTGTGGATATTCAAACCGATCAATTTTATGATCGTCTGAAAACCAATAAAACCCTGCCCACCACCTCACAACCCAGCCCGGAGCTCTTTCGCAGAGCCTATGAAAAGCTGCTGAATGAGGGAAAAGAGATACTCAGTGTTCATATCTCTGCCCGTTTATCTGGTACGGTGTTTTCTGCCCTTCAAGCCCGCAGCATGCTTGATTCAGACAGGATTGAGGTGGTTGATTCACGCCTCACTTCAATGGCTTTAGGCTTTCCCGTTCTTGCGGCGGCGCGAGCCGCAAAAGAAGGGGCCAGCCTTGACGAATGCAAAGCGATTGTTGAACGCTGTTGTTTAAATGCCGGGGTATTTTTTACTGTAAGCACTCTCGAATACCTGCATAAAGGCGGCAGAATCGGCGGCGCCAGCGCATTTTTGGGTACTGCCCTGGATCTAAAACCAATTCTGACGCTCATTGACGGAAAAATCGAGCCGATTGAGAGAGTACGGACGATAAACAAAGCATCTGAACATCTGATTGATCACCTCAAAAAGCAGGTTGGGAAAAAATCCCCTCTCAATTTCGCCATCATACATGCCATGTCTTATACGGAAGGGCAAAAATTGCTGGATAGGGTAAGCGACGCTTTTCCAACCAGCCAAATCGATTCGGCTCTGATCTGCGATATCAGCCCGGTTATTGGCGCCCATACCGGTCCCGGAACGTTGGGCATTGCCTATATGACTGGTATCTGACGTTTTTAGGACAAATATCATCTGGTATTCCGTCAAACATGATTCAATGATTTCATTTTTACATAACGGAATACTTTAAGCTCTGTCAAAGTAAAAAAGTATTGGTGGCAAATGTTAACATGAGCTTTGACAGAGCACTAGGGGCTGTTTACTTTTAACAGCCCCTTTTTCCCCGCTCTTTGGTACAATTCAGACATCATTTTGATGGAGAATTCCGATGAAAAATTATCCGGACATAGGTATCCAGGTGGCGGATCTTTTACTTCCCAAACCGGGACTGAATCTAACCCAGTGGTCTGTTATCGCATGTGATCAATTCACCTCACAGCCCGAATATTGGGAAAATGTCAAAAAAATTGTGGGCAACAGCCCATCAACCTTAAACATGATTCTTCCTGAAGTATTCCTGGGAAAACCGGAAGAAGAAGAACAGACTGCGCTGACTCGTGAGAAGATGGCCGAATACCTGGCCGGTAACGTCTTTGTCGAAAAGGAAGGCATTGTCCTTGTCGAACGCAAAGTGGATAATAAAACCCGTCATGGGCTGGTTCTGGCGCTGGATCTTGAACAGTACGATTACAACAAGGGATCAAAAAGCCTGATCCGTGCTACAGAAGGCACCATATTGCAGCGGCTGCCACCGCGCATTAAGATTCGCGAAGGAGCCCCGCTGGAGCTTCCCCACATTCTTGTCCTGATCGATGACCCGGAAAAAACCGTCATCGAACCATTCATTAACCGCAAAGCCGAACTCCAGAAAATTTATAATTTCAATCTTATGCTGGGCAGTGGCCATCTGACCGGTTACATGATCCATCAGGACCAGCATATCCATCAATTGGTCCAGGCATTAAGAAAACTTGCCGAACCTGAAACATTCCGCAAGAAATACGATGTCGATGAAAAATACGGAATTCTATTATTTGCGATGGGTGATGGCAACCATTCACTGGCAACAGCCAAAGCGATCTGGGAAAAGAATAAATCCGTTGTTGGAATGGATCACCCTTCACGTTACGCCCTGGTGGAAATTGAAAATATCCATGATTGCGGGCTGGAATTTGAGCCAATTCACAGGGTCATGTTTGAAGTAAAAGACGACCTGGTTTCAGCCATGCGCAGCTTTTATCAGGATGATTTGCGGATTGTCAAAGTAGGCAGTGCTGCCGAGATGAAAAAAATGGTCGATCAGCAGAAACCCGGAACCCATGCAGCGGGTTTGATCTCACCAGAAGGTTTTTCCGTTGCTTACATCAGCCACCCTCAATCCAACCTTGCGGTGGGTACAATCCAGCCTTTCCTGGATGAATGGATGGGTAAAAGAAAAGCAGGCGAACTGGATTATGTGCATGGGGCCGAAACCGTGATCGATCTGGGTACTGAACCCGGAAATCTCGGCATTTACCTGCCGGCCATGGAGAAATCAGATTTGTTCAAGACCGTCATCCTGGATGGTGCACTGCCAAGAAAAACTTTTTCGATGGGTGAGGCACACGAAAAACGATTCTATCTGGAATGCCGGCGGATTTCCTGATTAGTGATCCGGCAATCATAGTGAATATTAAAATTCACCCGGAACAGGTCAAACCATTTCCGGGTGAATTTTTAATCGCTTAATGATCTGGTGTAGTAAGGCTTTCTTCCTGTTCAAGGAATATTTGGAAAATTGACATCGGATCCACTGCTATCAATTCGCCGCTGGTTCGCCACCAAAGATATTCCGCCCGTTCTTCATCCGTTGTCGCCGTATCATAAAATGCCATCTGGCTGATAATCAATCCCGATTTTCCCACCCGCGTTTCCAGGTGAAGGTGGGCTTCCACCGTCTGGCTCTTGCCCAGAAGATTAATCTGCTCTCCGCAATTGAACCAGGTGCCAATTTCGACCGTTGGTTCATCCAACAAATGGCCATAAAAATGATACAGCGATTCATCCGGTTCAATCTCCAGGTATTCTCTCAGGAAGAGTGGCAGGTCATCATATTTCGTCTCGAGAATAACCACATTCCCGATCGGCGGCCGGTTGACGGTGATCCCTGCAACTTGCCCGGACAATATCGCCTGTACAGGGACTTCATACAAATACTGCCCGTGAAAATTATACGAGCCGAGATCCACCCCGTGATGTCCCAAATCCGATAACTGGTTGGGAACATTGAACGGCTGTGAAATGATGGTTTTCAATTCCTGAATTTCGACGCCATCGATGGGGGAACACAATTCGGCAGTGGCTGTTGCCAGTGAGGGGATTGATGCAAAGGTGGAAAGTCCCTCCGATGGTGTCGGCTGCCTTGCCGGTGGAGTGGTTGAAGATAAAACAGCGCCATCCAGGGATGAATTTTTTCCGGCCGGCGGAGTTTGCGAGAAAACCGGGTTGGCAGCCACGTGGGCCAGTGTCTGGCCGACTGCCTCACTAACCAGTTGCGATAATTGACGATCCGCCTGCGTGGCCTGGATTTTCGACCTTGCCCAAAACCCGAAGATCAAAATGATGCCTAAAAGAACGATAAACAGGACATTTCTGAAAAATGGAACCTTTGATTTTTCAGGGCCTGTCGTCATCCCGCTATTCTTTGGCTGGGTCTGATCGTTTTTCTCCTGTTTCATCAATTCTGCCGATCACAATGCAGGTTGTGTTTTTGCATCTGTCCTGTATTCATGGAATTCATGACCATACTGATTGAAAAAGAAGTGCTCCTGGTTCGTTTTGGAGCGAAAAAATTATACCATACGAGGTTTTTTTTCGTATTTAAACCTTACAAGGCAGGGTAAAGCGATGGAAAATAACAATATTACAATGTGAAATGACAAAAAAATACATGCCTTGATGTGTATAATGATGTAGTAAGAATTTCTCATTCTTCCGTAGAATGGCGGTTGGTTAAGATTCCCATGGCAAATGGCAAAAAGCCCGGTAAAAGGGGAGTTTTTCTAATTCTTGTTACATTGGTGGTAATGCTTCCTATTGGCGTAAGTTTCACGCGCCCTGAAATGGATATTCCAGATCCCTCCACCACGCTGATTTCTTCCACACCGGCGGCGTCCACTAATACACCTTTTATGGAAATCCCGACTGTTACCCCATCGCCAATCATTGATCCATCACCCGTTACCCCGCAAGAAATTATCCCGCTCCTTAATCAAACATCTGTAATCCTCTCGATGATGGCTGAAAGCCATTACCAATTATTTATTTACGATCCGCTTTCATCGTCATTTACCCAACTGACCGATCATTCCTGGGATATCATTACGCCGGCCATCAGTCCGGATGGAAACTTTCTGGCATTCAGCTCAAATCGGGATGGGTTTTGGGATCTTTATATCCTGGATGTTTCAAATGACGCTCTTACAAAATTGACCAATACCCCCCAATATGACGCTGCTCCCGCCTGGTCACCGGATGGAAAGTGGCTTGCCTACGAAACTTATGCAGAAAACAATCTGGAAATTCAGATC
The DNA here is from genome assembly GCA_021372725.1 of Chloroflexota bacterium. Classification (GTDB taxonomy): domain Bacteria; phylum Chloroflexota; class Anaerolineae; order Anaerolineales; family Anaerolineaceae; genus JAJFTV01. The sequence goes on from JAJFTV010000060.1 coordinate 63,189, forward strand.
ATTTCAACTGTTCCCGGAGATACTACATTAATTCGCCTTACCGAAGACCCTGCTTCAGATCATTCGCCAGCCTGGTCACCTGACGGCCGTTACCTGCTGTTTGTTTCCGACCGCTCAGGCGATGACGAAATCTGGGGAGCAGATTTACACACAACGCAGGACCGGTTTGCGAATATGAGCAACCGGCCGTCAACAGTTGATCGTGAGCCAAACTGGTCATCCGATGGAAATGTATTGCTCTGGTCCAGTACAGAGAATGGTTCGAGCTGCATCCTCCGCCAGGAGATGGGAACCGGCAATCCGGAAACCATCGTCACTGGCAGCCAGCCTCATTTCAACCCGGATGGAACAACATTATTAGTCATCAACCAGGGTCCCTCCGATTCCCTGATCAGTACCTACTCGATGGAAACAAGGAGGATCACAAACGTGCCGTCCATTTTGCCGGGAATGATTAACGGGCTGACCTGGATACCAGGCTTAACATTGAACCTGGTGACGGAAAGCGTGCAAAAAATGGACGGAGACGTAACCGTAACCAAACCAGATCAGACGATTTCGGGAGCGGATAATCAATCCGGGGACAATAATGCCCTCCTCCTGTTGGAAGACATCAACGTTCCGTATCCTTACCTGGTCGCTGATGTCGTGGATGACTTCGGCACTTTACGGCAGCAGATTGAACAATTAATTGGCTGGAATTTTTTGGACAATTTGGAGAATGCTTTCATTCCAATTACACAGCCTCCATCCCCCGAAATGGAAGACTGTTGGTTATACACCGGCCGGGCAATTGCCATCAATACCTCCCCCCTTTACGGAGGCTGGATGAGTGTAGTTCGTGAAGATTACAATGGACAGACATATTGGCGTGTTTTCCTGAAAACCCGTTTTCAGGATGGTTCGCAAGGGTTGCCTCTCAAATCAAAGGTGTGGGATTTCACAACACGCAATTCCGGAGATGCGATGGGTTATGAAAATGGTGGCAGTTTGGCAGATATACCGGAAGGTTATTGGGTGGATTTCACTGCCCTTGCCCATCAATTTGGTTGGAAACGCATTCCGGCTCTTCAAGACTGGCGAAGTTATATGGATGGCGCCCAATTCAACGAATATGTACAGGATAACAATCTGACCTGGCAGGCTGCCATGCTCGAACTCTATCCACCGGAAGCACTGGTCACGGCAACCAGGGTGCCAACCCAAACTCCTACTCCGCAGGCATCCCAATGAGATCTGTAAAGCTTGTGTCAATCAGGAATAAAATAGCAGCAAACAAACAGAAAGCTAAATATTTCACTTTTTCGGCTAACATGCTTTTTTGATGAAACATCCACCATTGTTACTCTTTCTCGTTCTCCTTTTCATGACCAGTTGTCAGAGCAATTTTGCTGTCAAGACGACACAGTTACCTCAGGGAACACAAAGTAACCAGCCGGCAGTTGAATTGATCCCGGCACAGGAAACGAAAGAAAATGATGAGATCACTTCCTCCGGTTTGTCCATGCCTGTCTCGCCCAATGAGAACGGGAGTAATTCCGGCCCGCTCCTTAACGAAGCTGAGGTTATGAAGCTGACCTTCCCTACCCCTATGACTGAACCTGTTTCGTTATGGCGGCCTCCCCTTTATGATACACCCTGGGCTTTGAGCAAATATGACCATTTTTATTTTTCGCGCCCGATTGCCGCCGATCAGGTGAATTGGCCTTTGCCAGATTACCGGTATGGCGGAATTATCTTTGACCCGGATATAGTGCATACAGGCATTGACATTCCGGCCAAACGTGGAACAACTGTGATTGCAGCCGGGAAAGGCAAGGTGATTTGGGCAGGCTACGGTCTGTTTTATGGCAGTGGAGCAGAAAATGATCCCTATGGTTTGGCAGTTTCAGTTGAACACGATTTTGGTTATAAGGGGCAAAAGCTTTACACCATTTATGCCCATCTCGATCGTATCGATGTTGAGATAGGACAGGCAGTAGAGACAGGAACGCCGTTGGGATTGGTAGGATTAACCGGAAATACAACAGGCCCTCATCTTCATTTTGAGGTGCGTATTGAGGAAGACAGTTTTTATAAAACCCGAAATCCTGAATTATGGATTGCCCCACCGCAAGGTTGGGGAGTGCTGGCCGGTGATTTCCGTAATACAAACGGATCTTTTTTGGATCATCACCTGGTGAGTATACGCTCTTTAGCCAACGGACAAAAATGGGAAGTCTATACGTATGGATCTGTCACGATCCATAAAGATAACTATTATCAGGAAAATATGGTTATCAGTGATTTACCGGCAGGGGATTATGAGGTGGAGGTTGAATATTTCGAGGAAACCTACACCTGTCAGGTTGAAATTAATCCGGGGGCTGTGTCCTATATAAAATTCATCGGAAAGAACGGTTATGATTTTTCCGGGCCTCCGGTGGATATTGTGCAAAACTGGCCTGACCAGGAATAATCGGAACGATGATGCAAATCTGGCTCCATTACCATCTGGTATAATCTGAACAATAAATTCAATAGTTACCATTTACTTGACAATTTTTTATTACTGGTTGAAAATCGATTTTTACGATATTAGATTTGTATATAAAGCCAGTAATGCTAGGCAAATTTGGAGGGCTTAAAAATGTCAATCAATCTGAGAAAAGCTGGACTGATGATTATGCTTGCTGCCATACTTCTCTCTGCTTGTGGAGCCAGGGAAACAGAACCAACCATCAACCCTGATATGATCTATACCGCCGCGGCAATGACCGTTGCAGCACAGTTAACCGATGCAGCGGCAATGAACCCAACTTCCACTTATACCGTCATTCCACCCACTGAAACACAAGCACTGCCGACTCTACCGGTAGGCGCGCCGAATGGCACCGCAGGAATACCGGGTCAGCCTTTGACCACATCGACGGTTTTAGTACTGGCGACTTTTACCCCCTCTCCCCTTCCTCCTGTAGCCCAGGCAAAATACGAGATCGTCGGCCAATACCCTGCCGATGAAGCTGAGCTTCAGCCAGGAACCCGTCTTGACATGATCTGGACCATCAAGAATACCGGTACTGAAACCTGGACAGAAGATTACACTATCGAATTCTTCTCCGGGGATCGACTTGGCGGCGGCTATTACAAGACTACCTCGTATGAATTCGGAAAAATCGTCAAACCGGGTGAAACCATCAATGTCCGTGTGGACATGAAGGTACCCAAAGAAAAAGGTGAGTACTACAGTTGGTGGAAATTGAAAGATGAAAATGGCGTCAATTTTGGGGATGTCGATGTCACCCTTGTCGTAAGCAGCCATGCCACAACCACGTCGATCCCCTAGAACTGCTCAGTACAACCCCTTACAGTGAAAAAGTCTGCCGGGGATTATCCTCGGCAGTTTTTGTAATGACGTAAAAATGAGAGTTGAAAAATGAAATATCTTAAAATAATCCTGGTCATTCTGGTTTTGATGCTGCCTTCGTGCAAATCCAAAACCGACAGTACCCCAACATTGGCTCCAAATGCGATTTACACATCAGCGGTACAGACGGTTGCCGTCCAGTTGACCGAAAATGCAATTAAAAATCCTTCCGCTACCCCTACCCAGACAAATACGAACCTGCAACCCATTGCAACCCAGCCTGCATCAACCATCCCGGTCTCCACAACTGCTCCACAGGTCACCACAACGGTCACACTTCCGGTGACAGAGGATAAAGTTGAATTTATCGACACGACGCCTGACGATGGAACCGTAATCACCGCCGGTGAATCTTTTAAGGTAAGCTGGGCGGTGAAGAATGTAGGAAAAACAACCTGGACCACCGGTTATCAGGTACGTTTCTTCAGCGGAGACCGTATGGGAGCCGATTTAGCCAATTCCTACTCATTCTCGAAACAGGTTCTCCCTGGTGAAACAATCGCGGTAACCGCCGATTTCATAGCTCCATCCAAGGCTGGAAATTATAAAAGTATCTGGGTCCTCACCAACCAGGACGGAGTCAATTTTTACCCGGTTTATATCGAGATAAAGGTAGGCGTTCCGAGTGCCACTCCTACCATGACACAAACCCAAGAGGCTACTTCGACTGAAACACCCACTGTGACAAACATCCCCTGAAATGGTCTGTTGATTCGTTTTTTTCGAGGAGGACACCTTCCTGGAATAGAAAACGGGATAGTACACGATATTGATCAATTACAATTACAATAGAAATGATAATCGAAACCTGATACCGGATAAATCAATTTCGAAATATCAGGAAAGATACGCCCCATAAAATCGGTATTTCGTGTTGGGTTATGACATAACTGGCGAGACTTATCACGAAAATAACACGATTGCGAAGGAGATAATGATGATGAAAAATAGATATTTATTACCGCTGGTAATAATCATGTTTACAATGCTGCTGGTGAGTTGTAGTACCCCACAGACCGTTACGACACAGGAGCCTACCATCGATACCAATGCTCTACGGACAGAAGTAGCCCAGACCATCGAGGCAGAATCCACTCTCAACGCTGCCCTTACGCTGGCCGCTGAGCCGTCTGCAACGGTTGAAATTGTCACTCCAACTGAAGCAGCATCCCCTACCCTTTCGGCTGAAACCAATACCCCTCTCCCTGCGATGCCAGAACCGACGGCAACGACTGTGGTCAACGTTGTCTATCCAACATTTACCCCCACCTATTATCCTGATCGTGCTGAACTGGTATCGATGTCACCGGTATTGGGAAAATCATTCCGACCCGGAAGTGATTTTGATCTGGTCTTCACCTTGAAAAACACCGGCGATCTGGACTGGACAACCAGTTACCGGCTCGAATACCTGAGTGGCGTAAAACCCTCAAACCAGTCCGGTACCACCTACGATGTTGTAAAACTGGCTGCAAAAGTTGCCAAGGGTAAGACTGTCGACATCACTCTTGATATGATTGCTCCTTCTGCGGCAGGTCATTACACCAGCACCTGGGCGTTTGTGAATTCTGAAGGAACTACTTTTTATACTGTCAGTTATGGTTTTGATGTGAAAAATCCATAATACCGGAGAAAAACATGCAGGTGGAAGACCGGATCGGCGCTGCCATCTACAATTCGGGAATCCCCCTTTTCGGGATCGCAAAACCGGTTCGTCCCGCCCATTTTGATCAATATCTGGCCTGGCTTTCCGCCGGTGGCCATGCAGACATGGCTTACCTGTCTCAGCCAGGCGCGATTTCAAAACGCCGCGATCCTTCTACGCTCATGGAAAATGTCAAGTCAATCCTGGTCTTCGGATTTCCATATCCACATCATCTGAATGAAATACCGCCCCCGGAGCATGGTGCCTGGGGGCAGCTTGCTTCCTATTCTGCCTGCCGGGATTATCACACGCTTATCCCTGCTCTACTGGAGAAAATCATTCCGGAATTGCTGGATATCAGCGGCGGCTCCTTTCATTATCGAATATTTACAGATTCTGCGCCAATACTGGAACGGGATATCGCCCAGGCCGCCGGGCTTGGATGGACTGGAAAAAACGGCTGCCTGATTTCACCCCTCCATGGTTCATTTTTCTTTCTCGCAGAGATGTTTTGTGATCTGGATTTGCAGCCTTCCCCGGGCTTCAATGCCGGTTACTGCGGCTCCTGCCGGCGATGTATCGAAGCCTGTCCAACCGGTTGTATCCAGGAGAATTACACCATGGATGCAGGCCGCTGTATTTCGTACCTGACAATCGAGAATAAGGGATGCATTCCTCCCTCCCTACGCGATGCGGTAGGCAGTAAGGTTTTTGGGTGTGATATTTGTCAACAAGTATGTCCCTGGAATCAAAAACCATCAAATCATTTGCCATTGAATGAATTCAGTGAAGAAAAATTGCCGGCTTGGATCGATTTGCACCAAACGATTCGTCTTACTCAAGAGCAGTTCAAGGTGAAATACAAAGATTACCCTGTGATGCGAACAAAACGGTCCGGATTTCTCCGCAACGCAGCCGTGGCGATTGGAAACGCGTGCCAGCCTGAGAGTGTTTTCCCGTTGAAAACCTTACTCGAGAACGAACCGGAAATTCTCGTCCGCTCCCATGCGGCCTGGGCGTTGGGAAAGATCGCCACCCGGCAGGCAACCGAAATCTTGCGTCAACACCAGCTTGTTGAGCCAGACGCCGATGTACAGGAAGAAATCAGGCTGGCACTGGCCCGGATGTAATTTCCCCTGCTCGTTTTTTCCTCCCCAGGAAATTGTATCGATGTCAGGGTAACCAGTTTGGTGAATGGCCCTCTTCCACCAACAACCCAAGTTCTTCAGTGGATAAACGCCATAACATGATACCAGGCGCCGCAGAAGCGGATCCCATTTCAAATCGCTGCAATACCAGCATGCTGCTGGCTGGATCCCAGTGATAGTTGGCAAAATTGTATAATGCCTCATTGGTAATTTGGGCACCTGCATAGGTATCCACATCCACCAGCCAAAGCTGTCGTGTCGGCCGGTCGCTGAAACATCGTTCACCGAAAACGATCCACTGTCCATCTGCCGACCAGACGGGCCGGCTGTAATCGCGCTGCTCGAGGATCGCGAACATGGGTGACAGGCTGATTTCCATTGTCAGCGGATCGATCACTTTCAATTCCTTGCAGGGACCTGCATTTGCTGTCTCTGCACAGGCAAAAGTCATGTTTGTCCCATCCGATGACCAGCCGCCGGTTTCGCTGGCCAGACATTTCACTTCAGAAATTGTTTGTGTTTCCCGGTTGTAAAATTTTATATGGGATGTGTTTTCGTCCAAAAAAGCTAAAATCTTTCCATTGGGCGACCAATTGAGATCACTCACGGGCCTGCCGGTTTGTTCATACAGGACGCTGGTTTCGGATCGATCATTGTCATACAACAGAATTTGATAAAGCGGGTCATTGCCCGTTTCATGATGCAACTGGACGAACGCAAAACCTTCCGCGAAAGGTAGATAATCCGGATCAGAACAGAAGCTGTCATCGCATTCCACAATTTGGCGCATATTTTCACCGCTGCGGTCAATACTCCAGATGTCAGCGCCGGCCTGGTTGTTGGTCACACTAAAAAGAATATTTTCCCCATCAGGGCTGACTGCATAATCCTGGATGCTGCCATTTGTAAACGTCAACTGACGTTTCTCACCGGTTTCAATCGTTACCATCCAAAGTTCCGACCCTTCCTGCTGCTGAAGCAGATAAAGTACCGCCGGGTTACGCGGCTTGAACTCCCATTGGATGGATTGTGTTGAAGCCTGGTTTTCGGCAGGGATCAGTTGAAGGGTATATGTCGTTTCGGTATTGGCAGGGGAAGTGAACCACAACTCAAACTGATCCTCCTTTTGGGAAATAACAAAAGGTAAAGCAGGACTGATTTGAAAAGAAGTTTCATTCACCTGGCTGTCAATCGCCGGTAAACTCAACCGCGCCGGCCCCCAAACACTGATGGAATCCTGATTGGTGAAAACCGGTTCAGGTGTCGGGCTTTCCTGGTTACGAGACCAAAATAATCCTCCTGCCAGGAGAATGACTCCCAACAGGAGGACGGTGATGATTAGGAGTTTTCTTTTCCTGTTCAAAACGATATATTTGTTCAATCAAGGTGTTGCCGTTGCTGACGCAGCAGGCAATACCGTTGCAGACCTTGTGCTGCTGGGAGCAAGAGTAATGGTGGGCGTGACCAAGTTGACACGAATGGTTATAATCTGACCGGCGAGTATTGTGTTCTCGTCTTCAATATCATTGTCTTTCATAATCGATTCCACTGTGGTATTGAAACGGGAAGCGATGATTGCCAGAGTCTCTCCGGTTTTGATTGTATATTCAATCTTCGTGCCAGCCGCCAATCCGGTAGGTAATGGCGTTTCGGTCGGCAACGTCTGCCCGGGAGCGGGAATAAGGATAACCTGACCGGCAACAATCGGGCACTCAGTACCAAAATTATTGATTCCCTGAAGGACCTGCACGTCCACTTTAAATTTTGCGGCGATGTCCCAGCAATTGTCATTCTCCAGAATGGTATATTCAAATGGCCCGGAAGGCGTGCTGGTTTCGGTAATCGTAGGTGTCAATGTCTCTGTGGGTGTGACAGTTGAAGTCAACGTGGGTGTCACCGGAGTACTGGTGCTGGTTGAAGTGGCTGTCGGCGTAGCGGTTGCAAAGAGCGATGAAATCGAATTACCGGGACTCGTCAACCAGACAACCAGAATAATGATCCCCACAACCACAAGCAGTACAGCCAGACCACCCAATATGAATGGCATTTTACGCTGCCTCTTGCGGTAATTGTCAATTACATTTTGAGGTGAAGATTTGCCTGCCATAATAACTTCCTTTTTTGAATATTGCTAAAGCAAATTAGTGTCATTTTATAGACCAAGTTATTTGCTATTCTAACACATGATTTTTCTTCCTCTGTCAAGGAATTACTGCTTGATTTTTTTCACCCTCGGATATAAATCGTCACCCATTTCCAAACGGGGGGAAACCTTCTTTCATTTGGATTATATTACCGGCTCATCCAAAATGATTTTCCTGCAAGTAAGATTTCAGAAATGCTCCCGTATAAGATGCTTCATTCTGGCAAAGCTCTTCCGGTGTACCCTGTGCCACCAACTGCCCGCCCCGATCGCCGCCTTCTGGCCCCAGGTCGATGATGTAATCGGCAACTTTGATGATATCCATATTGTGCTCAATGATGATGACCGAATTTCCGTTTTCGACCAGCCTTTGGAGAACCTCGATTAACTTGTGCACATCGGCAGCATGCAAGCCGACTGAGGGTTCGTCCAGCACATAAACGGTTTTACCTGTTGCCCGTTTTGAAAGCTCACGCGCCAGTTTGACACGCTGGGCCTCTCCGCCTGAAAGAGTTGTTGCAGGCTGGCCAATCCTCACATAACCCAGACCGACATCGTTCAGTGTTTCTAATTTGTTGGTGATGTTGGGGAAAGCGGAGAAAAAATCCATCGCCGATTCGACCGTCGTATCCAGCACATCTGCAATCGATTTGCCTTTGAATTTCACCTGCAAAGTCTCACGGTTGTAGCGGCTTCCCTGGCACACATCACAAGGGACATAAACATCAGGCAGGAACTGCATTTCAATCCGCAATTGCCCTTGTCCCTGACAGGCTTCACAGCGCCCGCCGTGTACATTAAATGAAAATCTTCCCGATTTATAGCCGCGAATTTTGCTTTCCGGCAGCTCGGCATATAGCTTGCGGACCTCATCAAATATGCCGGTATAGGTGCCCGGATTGGATCTGGGTGTTCTGCCAATGGGTGATTGATCGATGTTAATCACCTTGTCGACATATTCAAGCCCTTCAATCCGCTTGTATTCGCCCGGGTAAGTATTGGCTCTGTTCAATTCCCTGGCCAACGCCTGATACAAAATATCAATCATCAAAGTAGATTTGCCGGAGCCGGACACTCCGGTAATACACACAAGTTGACTGAGCGGTATTTCAACATCCAGATTTTTCAAATTATTGGCGGTCGCGCCGACGATTTTTAATTTCTTTCCATTGCCTGTTCTTCGTGTTTCAGGGATGGGTACCTGTTTGCGTCTGGCCAGATAATCGCCGGTCAAGGATCTGGGAGCAGCCAGAATGGCATTGATATCCCCTTCTGCGATGACCTCTCCTCCATGTTCACCGGCACCAGGGCCCAAATCAATGATCCAGTCGGCGGTTCGAATGGTGTCCTCATCATGCTCGACCACCAGAACGGTATTCCCCTGGTCTCGCAGTTCCAATAAAGTGGATAAAAGACGGTTATTATCGCGCGGATGGAGACCGATGGAAGGTTCATCCAGGACGTACAGAACGCCCATCAGATGGGAACCGATTTGTGTTGCCAGCCGGATACGTTGGGCTTCCCCGCCGGAGAGTGAACCGGCAGAACGGTTGAGCGTAAGGTAATCCAGCCCCACGTCCACCAGAAAGTTTAGACGAGCCTTGATTTCCTTCAATATGCGGTCTGCAATGATTTTTTCGCGCGGCGAAAGGATGCTGTCTGCACCGGTGAGCTTGTCAATCCAAAGCTGCGTGGTTAAAACTGGCCATTCCGTAACCTCAATGATATTTTTGTCATCGATGGTCACTGCCATCGATTCCGGACGCAAACGCTTCCCTTTGCAGGTGGGGCACGGGCGTTGGCTCATATATTCGGCGATTTTATTGCGAACGTATTCCGACTGCGTTTCACGGTAGCGCCGTTCAAAATTGGTTACTATTCCTTCAAAAGCAGTCTCAAAACGGGATTGACGTTCCTTGCGGTCGATCCGGACGGTAACCTGTTTCTCTCCGCTTCCGTACAATATAACCTGCATCTTGTCTTCCGGGATCGTATAAACCGGTGCATCGAGATCGATCTTGTATTCCTCTGCAACGGCTTCAAGGTACTGCCAGTAATAGCCACCCTGGTCACGCGAGTTTTTCCATTCCATTGCAACAATTGCGCCTTCATTAAGAGACAGCTCTTTATCCGGGATCAACAAATCCGGGTCGACCTCCAGTTTGCTGCCGATGCCCTGGCAATCAGGACAGGCTCCATGCGGGGTATTGAAAGAGAAAGTACGCGGTTCGATCTCGGGCAGGCTGATCCCATCTACGGGGCAGCTCAGATGCTCGGAAAAGTGATAATCCACCGCCGGCTCGCTGCCAATATCCTGAACAGTCAAATACCCGTCACCTACTTTGAGGGCCGTTTCCACCGAATCGGTCAGTCTGGAGATTACCGCCCGTTTTTCAGATTCGTCTTCAGGTTTCGTGATGACCAGGCGGTCAACAACGGCTTCGATGGTGTGGATTTTATATCGATCCAGCGTAATCTCTTCTTCCAGGTTGTATACCTTACCGTCTACACGCACCCGCACAAATCCTGATTTGCGGATTTCCTCGAATACGGACTGGTAGGTGCCTTTTCTTCCACGCACAATCGGAGCAAGAATCAACAGCCGGCTGCCTTCAGGCATTTTGTCAATGATTTCAACCACTTCCTGGGCGGATTGTTTGACAACTTCTCTTCCGCAAACCGGGCAATGCGGGATGCCAATACGCGCGAAAAGCAGACGCAGATAATCGTATATCTCGGTGACAGTTCCAACCGTCGAGCGGGGATTGCGGGAGGTTGCCTTTTGATCGATGGACACGGCCGGCGACAGCCCCTCGATGTAATCCACATCGGGCTTCATCATCTGGCCTAAAAACTGTCGGGCATAGGCCGAAAGCGATTCAACATACCGCCGCTGCCCTTCCGCAAAAATGGTATCAAACGCCAGCGATGATTTCCCCGAACCGGAAAGCCCGGTGATTACAACCAGTTTGTCGCGCGGGATCTCCACCGATATAT
>JAJFTV010000029.1 GCA_021372725.1 Chloroflexota bacterium
GAAGGAAATATGACATAAAAACCATCATTTGTCAAGTAATAATAAAATAATATCAATATGTTAACTTCGAATAACGATAAATTTATCGCAGGAAATCATCGGCACATGAAGAACAACTGTCTGAGTCGTGCAAAGGTCTAAAACGTTTTTGTGCTATCTTCTTTGCGGCGGTCATGTCTTCCTCCTTTCAGTCAAGTGTTTTGGGCAAAAAAATCTTAACCGAAGAGGAGACTGACTGCCATTTTTCCTTCAACAACTGCAGGGCGAGTCCCCAACTTTTACATGGGATCTGGCTCACATGCTTGGCAGACAGCGCAGATCATGCAGCGGTTTGAAACGGTCCTGATAAGACTACAAACCCGACTGGGTGATCGTGCCGGGTGACGTGAATTCTACGATCGCTTGCGCTCTTGTAGCGAGTAAACTCGGTGTGAAGGTTGCACATGTTGAGGCTGGCTTACGCTCTTTTGACCGCACGATGCCGGAAGAAATCAACCGCCTGCTTACCGATCAGATTTCGGATCTTCTATTGACGCCCTCCCGGGACGCGAACGAGAACCTGTTGCGGGAAGGTATTGCCGCTTCCAAGATCCACTTCGTTGGCAATGTGATGATCGATACGCTTGTGCGACTACTACCCAAAGCCGAAATCCGCTGGCCGTTATTGCGCGATAAATTCCAGCTTGACCGTTTCATTTTAGTGACCCTCCATCGTCCTTCGAATGAGGATGACCACGAAACCTTGGCCGAAATAATGGCTGCTGTTATGGAAATTAGCCGAGAGATTCCAGCTGTATTCCCGGTGCATCCGAGGACTCTCAACAGGATTCTAAAGCTCAACCTGGATCACAACAGTAATCAACTAGTTCTGACGGAACCCATGGGATATCTTGATTCCCTGGCACTGCAAATGAATGCTGCGCTTCTATTGACCGATTCTGGCGGAATTCAGGAAGAGACAACGTATCTCGGGATACCCTGCCTGACGGCCCGGCCGAATACGGAACGACCTGAAACTATTAAGAATGGCACGAACCACCTAGCGGAGAGTAAATCAGCCGCATTGATAAGCGCAATTAAGGCGATGTTATTCGATAACCATTCGGCTTACAAGCGACATCCAGAACTATGGGACGGTAGCACGGCGGCACGCATCATTCGTATTCTGTGTCGGGAGGAAGGATGAAGCAGGTCCTAATCAATCGTGGCCGAGTAGCTGTCGTGGATGTACCCGCACCTATGGTTGTGCCGGGTACTCTCTTAATTGCGGTCAGTCATTCCTGTATTTCAGTGGGCACCGAGCTCAGCGGTATAAGGTCTGGTGCAAAGCCGCTTTGGAAAAGGGCATTAGAACAGCCGGATAACGTAAAAAAAGTGTTAAATATGCTGTTGAAAGAGGGGATCAGCAATACGAAAAATCGTATTGGGAGAACTTTTGACACTGAAAGACCTACGGGCTATTCGTTGGCCGGAACGGTTTTGGAGGTTGGAGACGGAATCGCAGATATCCATCCTCGTGATGCCGTTGCCTGCGCAGGTGCCCAATACGCCTATCATGCCGAGATTGTACGCGTACCGCGCAACTTGGTTACGCCTTTGCCCGCGGGCTTGGGCTTTGCCGAGGCTAGCACGGTCACCTTGGGGGCGATTGCCATGCAAGGTGTACGTCGTCTGCAACCAACATTAGGCGAATGTTTCGCGGTCCTTGGACTGGGCGTTCTAGGCCAGCTTGTAGTCCAACTGCTCAAGACTAACGGCTGTCGAGTAGTGGGAGCCGACCTGGATACAGACAGGGTCAAGCTAGCCTGTTCGCTGGGCATGAATATGGGTCTTAATGGGGCAATCAACCAAGTTGAACAGGTTAATCGCTTAACGGGTGGCATCGGCGCTGACGGTGTCGTTGTCACCGCGGCTACGGCCTCAAGCGAGGTCCTGTCCATGGCCTTCCAAATGTGTCGGAAAAAGGGTCGCGTGGTAGTGTTGGGAGATGTAGGGCTTAATATAAAACGGTCGGACATCTATCAGAAGGAACTGGACTTTTTCATCTCGACCTCCTACGGACCCGGCCGCTACGATCAAATATATGAAGAACAAGGGCTTGATTACCCGGTACCCTATGTGCGCTGGACAGAAAATCGCAATATGGCTGCATACCTTCAACTGGTTTCTGAAGGCCGTGTCAATGTCACAAAACTGATTTCCACCACCTATCCCCTGGAGGATGCACCCAAGGCCTACGCAGATCTACAGCAGCCTGGAGCTAAGCCCCTGATTGCGCTTCTTTCCTATCCTGAACCAAGGGAAAACGTCGAACGTAGGATAGAAGTCGTGCCCTCTGACAAAAAGACGAAGTCAGGAAAGATCCGCATAGCTGTGGTCGGTGCCGGCAGTTTTGCACGGGGCACACATTTACCCAACCTGCAAAAATTGTCGAGTGATTATGAAATCAGGGCCGTCTGCTCACACAGTGGGCACAATGCCATAAGCGTCTCTAGGCAATTTCAGGCCGGATATGCAGCAACCGATTATGGACAAATTCTGACTGATCCTGATGTGGATGCGGTACTCATCGCTACCCGGCATATACTGCATGCTGATATGGCACTGCAGGCCCTTAAAGCAGGGAAGCATGTCCTGGTAGAAAAACCGTTGGCCATGAACCAGACCGAACTGGATACAATTATCACCTTTTATGAGATGAATCCAGACGGCCCCGTGCTGCTAACGGGCTTCAACCGTCGCTTTTCACCCCATATTGAGTGCATAAAAGAAATCACAGATAAGCGCATCAATCCGATGATCATAAACTACCGCATGAACGCAGGATACATTTCACTGGACCATTGGGTGCACAGCCGTGAAGGTGGTGGCCGCAACATAGGAGAAGCCTGCCACATTTATGATTTATTCACTTTTTTGACAGATTCCAGAGTTACAAAAGTGAGCGCGCAATATATCCACCCCAAGACCGAGTATTACAGTTCACGGGACAATTTCATCTGTGTCACTGCTTTTGACGATGGTTCTCTGGCCACTCTGACCTACACCGCCTTGGGCACCAAAGATTACCCAAAGGAAAAAATGGACGTCTATGTAGATGGACAAGTGCTCGTGATGGACGATTACATAAGCGTTGAGGTTGTTGGCTCGCGCAGGAAGGGAATGAAGGCAAAAGTAATGGACAAAGGCCTTGAAGAAGAACTGCGCCTCTTTGCAGAAGCTGTCAAGGGTGACGATAAATCCTGGCCAAATCCTTTATGGCAGCAGATACAGGCAATGGAGATAGCGTTGCGCGTTGAAGATCAATTGAACAAATAAATAGAGCGGTGGTCTGGGTCTTAGGGTATCTTGTCGGAATTTGAGAGGATTGGAGGTGGGAAACCTGCCATGGGGTTTGGTCTATATGCATGCAATAGACCGCTCTGCGGTTTGGTGCTGAAGAACCCATAGCTGCGGTCTTCCTGTCAAGTTTTGATGCCGCCGCTTTTTGTCGCAAAAAGCGTGCTTCGGCAATTCTTCCAGAGGGCTAGCAATCAACGAGCGGATGGTAGCTGATGCGCTGGGCCTCCCATCAGCAGAGGTGAGATTCAAAAGCAACGGGGTGTACAGTGTCGCCATAATGGAAAAGTTGGTTACATCTGACGATGATACTCTAGGTTCTGATTTTTGAGAAATAAGTTAACTAGTCGTCCCTGAAAAAGTTTAATATATTGTAATTATTGCTTTATTTGTAAATTATTCTATGAGATAATCGCCAGTAATTGTTAAAAATACTACAAAAGCCGGTGATTTATGCGCCCCCAAAACATTTCTGCCAAAGA
>JAJFTV010000088.1 GCA_021372725.1 Chloroflexota bacterium
CAGGATGACATTGCGGGTGGATATGTGCATATCAGACGTCGGTCTTGTCTGCATGGATGGGATTCCGATTGCACCCATGCTCAAGTTCCTTCCCGATGGGAGAGCACCTTGATGTGTTGGGACAACTCAACATGACAACGGGATGTGCACTTCCATAAATGACTAATGGATCAACGGGTTGTGTCAGGAAATGAGGAATACCATGCAGGATGATCATTTGAGGTTGAAGGCTCGTCATGTCCACGAAAAGCTTTATGAGTTTTTCGGAGAAACAGAATGGCGTACACCTCTTCCGCCCATCGATGAGTTGGTTTCAACCATTTTGTCCCAAAATACCAATGACCGGAATCGGGATGCGGCTTTTGCAGCATTAGTCCGGCGCTACCCTGTTTGGGAGGATGTGATCACTGCCGATACTGGTGAATTGATCCAAACCATCCGTACAGCAGGCCTGGCCAATCAAAAGGGACCGCGCATCCAGAATGTGTTGAAGGAGATCCAACAGGAGCGCGGTTCACTCAACCTCGACTTTTTGGGTGATCTCCCGTTTGAAGATGCCCGCCGCTGGTTGATGCATTTCAAAGGTGTAGGTCCCAAAACGGCTGCCATCGTTCTGCAATTTTCGATGAACATTCCGGCTTTTCCGGTGGATACTCACATCTATCGGGTAACCACCCGCCTGGGATTAACACCCAAATCGATGACGGTGGAGCAGGCTCATGAACATCTGGAAGGACTGTTTGACCCTGAAAATTACAAGACAGATCATCTTAATGTGATCCGTCTGGGCAGAGAAATATGCCTGGCGCGCAAGCCGCGTTGTGGGCAATGCCCATTGCAGGAGATCTGCGATTACTATCAGAATTCCATTTGAAAATGGATCTTTTCCTCAAACGCTTCCCTGAACAACCGACATTTCTCCGGGGCTTTTTGAGCCGTTTTGCGGCTCAAAAAGCCCCGGAAAGTAGTTTCCCCGCCCAGCAGGGGCGGGGATAAAGGGGTGGGGTGTAGTAGACCCAAAACTTTGGAAACTTTTTCAACACTTCCAAAAGAATGAACGGCACTCTTGTGTCTTACTTTTTTACTTGGTGACAGCTTAAGCCAGACCGGCAGCCGCCCGAATGGCCTCAACCTTGTTTGTGTGTTCCCAGGTCAGATCCAGGTCATCGCGGCCAAAGTGGCCGTAGGCTGCGACTTGCTGGTAGATTGGACGGCGCAAATCAAGATCACGGATGATGGCACCGGGGCGCAGATCAAAGACTTTCTCGATGACCTCAGCGATTTTTTCATCGGGGATGGCGCCGGTTCCAAAGGTTTCCACATTAATGCTCAAGGGGCGTGCCACGCCAATTGCATAGGCTAACTGGATTTCGCACCGTTCGGCCAACCCGGCTGCGACAATGTTCTTGGCAACCCAGCGGGCTGCGTATGTAGCCGAGCGATCCACTTTTGTAGGGTCCTTTCCGCTAAAAGAGCCGCCGCCGTGCCGCCCCATGCCGCCGTAGGTATCCACAATGATCTTACGGCCGGTTAAGCCCGAATCACCCATTGGCCCACCGATCACAAAACGCCCGGTCGGATTGGTGTAGATACGCATATCCTCGTCGACCAATTCGGGTGGGAGAACCGGCAGGATGACATGGTTGATCAGATCAGACCTGATTTGTTCCTGCGTCACTTTGGGATCATGCTGGGTACTGATCAAAACAGTATGAATGCGCTTCGGTTTTCCATAACTGTATTCCACGGTAACCTGTGATTTCCCGTCCGGGCGCATCCAGCGCAGGGTGCCATCTTTTCGCAGTTCCGCCATGCGGCGGGTTAATTTATGCGCCAGGTAGATGGGCATGGGCATCAGGACCGGGGTTTCGTTGCAGGCAAACCCGAACATCATACCCTGGTCGCCGGCTCCGATGGCTTCAATCTCCGCGTCGGTCATTTCACCGGACTTGGCTTCCAGCGATTTGTTTACGCCCATGGCAATATCACCGCTTTGTTCAGAGATGGCCGACAGGACGGCGCATGTATAGCCGTCGAATCCCTTTTTACCCCGGTCATACCCGATATTGATAATAACTTGCCGGGCCAGCTCATCGAAATTTACATAACCCTTGGTTGTAATTTCTCCGGCCAGTATCACATACCCGGTTTTGGTGGTAACCTCACAGGCAACCCGTGACATGGGATCCTGCTTAAGGCAGGCGTCCAGTACGGCATCACTGATCTGATCACACAATTTGTCCGGGTGCCCTTCAGTAACCGATTCGGAAGTGAAAAGGTACCTTGGCGATTTCATAAACGTAGTTGTCATTGCAAAAGCCTCCATAAAATAAATTGCCCCTTTTGGACGAGGGGCAATTTAAATCGATCTGCTTCTGCCTCTCATCTTCCAGAACCGATCTTTCTGATGGAATTGGCACCTTGCAGTTTCATCCCTGCTGCAGGTTGCCGAGGTTTCACGGGGCCATTCCCTCCACCTCTCTGGATAAGAGCGCCACAAGGGGCTAACTTGTTAAGTTGCGATGATAACACAGGAGGATTTTCTAGTCAAGCGAAATCTGTTAAGCGAATTAGTTTCGTCTTCGACCGCACGAAGCATCCGCCCGTGAACCGGTGATTGATTGGCTTGATATGGAAAAGGGGTTGATACCTTGTCTGGAGATTATTCTTCAGGTTTTTTGACCTGTACCACATCAAAATCGTGGGCAAGGGAGGTATTCGGAAAAACAGCGCGTGCTTCCTTCAAAATATCTTTATCACGATAACGGCGCGAGATATGGGTGAGGATCAATTGCCGTACATCGGCCTGCTTCGCCAACAGTGCGGCTTCATGGGCTGTGATATGTGAAAATTTGCGTGCCATTTCCACTTCGGTTTCAAGATAAGTCGCCTCGATGGCCAGCAAATCCGCTCCTTGTGCAAAGGGAAGCAGCCTTTCAATATTGCCGGTGTCTCCGACATAAACCAGACGCAAGCCCGCTTTGACCGCTCCCAAGACCATGTCAGGTTCGATAAGCCTGCCATCCGGGAGCACTGCGTTCTTTCCCTCCACCAGGTTTCGCCGCCAGGGACCTGGGGGTATATTCAATGCCTCTGCCAATTCCGGTATAAATGGCCGGCGCTCATCTTCCTGAAAGACATATCCATAAGAATCGCTGCCGCGATGGAAGACCGGAAATGCGCTGATCTTGAAATCACCCCCGGTAAAGATGACACCTTCCTGTATGGGATATAGATGGATTGCCATTTCCGGACGACCGCCTTTCAAAACGACATTGAAGAGCAGATCCCGGATCCGTTCAAGTGTATTTTCGCCACCGTAAATATTGATTTCCGGCAGGGTTTCCCACCTCGCCAGAGTGGAGATCAGCCCACCCAACCCTAAAATGTGATCGAGATGGCCATGAGTAATCAATATATTCGTCAGGTTTTTAAACCCTACCCCCGATTGAAGAATCTGACGCTGAGTTCCCTCTCCACAATCAAGCAGAAAACGATATTCATCCCGCTTGACGATTTGCGCAGGAAGTCCCCGACGTACGGATGGGGCGGATGCAGAGGTTCCTAAAAAAATGATTTCAAACAAGGCTGATTGTTGGACCTTTCAGTAAATAACAAACCGGTTTGGATCTGCTTTCTGCGTGGCCGGAAAGTAAAAAGAGAAAGCGGTTGAATTGTACCAGAATAATTCATTTGGGATCAGTCGGGATTAAATGATAAATGCCAGGGTGAGGGGGGCACCCAAGCATTTATCTCTTCTATTGTACTGGATGAAGATAAAAATTGCAATATGTCAGAATGTTACAAAGGTAATGAAATTTTTATGCTTAAGTCACATGAGAGATTTTTAATTTTATGATTTTTGATACAGAATCGGATAGAATTAATCATGTTCGAAAGGCAGGGAAGATAAAAATGAAAGAGAATGATAAAAAGTCGGATGAGGAATGGCGCAAGGTTTTGACACCTTTGCAATTTGAAGTAACCCGCAAGAAGGGAACGGAACCCCCATTCAGCGGTGAATATAACAAATTCTATGAAGATGGCATTTACCGGTGTGTGGCTTGCGGCACGGAATTGTTCAGCTCGGAAACCAAATACGATTCCCATTCAGGATGGCCCAGCTTTTGGGATGCCATTGAAAAGGGAAATCTGATATTGGCCGAAGATAACAGCCTGGGGATGGCTCGCACGGAGGTACGCTGTGCCAAATGTGGTGCCCACCTGGGTCACTTGTTTGATGACGGACCCCAACCCACCGGCATGCGTTACTGTATCAATTCCGCGTCGTTGAATTTCGACAGAAAGAAAGCCGGCAAATAAGTAGGACTTTCAATTAACGGCCGGTAAAAAGTCATCGGCCGTTAATTGTTCTGTCGTTTGAGTAATTTTCTTGCCCATTTTCCCCATAAGCCGCTTGAAAGTACCACCGCGCTCAACCCAATGATCCAGATCACCATCTTTTCGAAGGATAATCTGCCCCACCACAGGTAATACCGGCTGAAATACCAGTTGGTAAAGAAGCCCAAAAAAATGGCTTCCACCAGGAGCCAGCGCGCCAGCCAGACATCGCGGTGGTCGATGGCCTGCAAAACTGCCCAGCCGGCCAGCAAAGCAAACCAGGGCAGGAAGGCAGTCCGGTAGCGCGGATTATCCCATGCATCGCCGCCTGCACGATAGGATGAAAGAAGCAACCATAACACCAAAAAGGCACCTGTCCAGAGCCAGATCCATCTGTCACGTTTGGGGACGGCTTTCAGCGCGGAAAACAGCCCATAGATGAATACAGGCGCCAGGAGGTACCAACCGGCCGCGCGTGGTACCATGATCATGCGCCATAAGGGTATGGTGGGTTCTGCAATGGCGGCCGGCAGCACAGGCTGTGCCAGGCCATAGGCGACAATGAACGGAACGCGGAACGATTCACCTGCTTCCTCGATGATTTTTTGTACCCATCCGGATGACTGCTCGGTCATGTAGATATCCAGGCTGGCAGATTCAACAAACCAGCCGAAGGAAAGCGCTGTGATGACTACCGCCCCCAAGATCATACTACCCCAAACAACCCACTTTGGCCCGCGGTACCTTGGCAGCAGCTCATCGATGATGGCCCAAACAACCAGAAATGCTGCGATGGCGACAGCCAGGCGAGATGAAATCAGCAGCATACCGGCCAGGCTGGCCAGAAAGACCGGCAAACGCACCTTCAGTTTGTCCCTGGAGAGGACAGCCCAAAAGGCAATGGCACTTAATCCCAACATGAACGGTTCACGCATCTGTGAGCTTCCGAAGAACACGGAGTCAGGGTACAAAATTACAATCCAGGCAGCCAGGTTGGCCAGACGTTTATTCCAACGGAGGGCGACACCTTTGATGAAAAACGGGATACCGATGGCGGTGGCAAAGGCTCCCAACAGGAGAACCAGGAAAGGCCGGTGCGCATCGGGGCTCAGATAACGATAGATTGCGGCGCTCAAAGACAGAAGCCCGCCATACTGGTCGACCTTGATTTCACTTGAAAAACTGGTCCACAACGGGGCGTCCGATTGAGCCAGATTCCAGGCAGCAATATCCCGCTCGTGCGAATCGCGGAACAGGTAACCATGCCACTGAACTTCGGTTTTATAACCGTAGACAGGCAGCGCCTTGCTGACGCCGATACCGATCCCCAGCCTGAGCAGGAATGCCACTGCCATCATCCAGGCCAGCAGCTTTCCGCCATCGCCCCACTGCCAGGCTGTGAACATCAGGTACAGGCAGGGCAGCAGAATGATAAAAGCGGCCAACCATCCGATCCAGAAGCTGCCGGGGCTCAATAAAGATACGACAGCTCCAAGGATGAGGGCAATCAGGATTGATAAAATTAATCGTTGCAAGCGGTTCATCAATAGCTTTCAATCAATAAACGTTGATCCATTATTTTATCTTAATCCGGCCAAATGATGAGGATTGATCCCCGACAGGCGGGGTATCCGTAATGGGGAGGTTTTACACCCGGGGGCGGTATTTTAAATATACCCAAAACGAAGAGAAAGACGCCTATGTCATTCGTAACAACCGGAACGCAGGGGCGATTTGTTATCCGATATAATGGACGAAATGTTTATTGGCCAGGTATCAAATCAACGATCATGAAAATTGACGATCTTCCCCCGAGACTCCAGCGCGAGCATAAGACGTTTCTTGCCATGCAAATGATCTATTGCCGGGCCCACCATGGGTCAAAAGACGACTTGTGCCCAGATTGTGCTGAATTATCCGCCTACGCTTTTACCCGCCTGGAGAAATGCCCGTTTCAGGAACAGAAGCCGGTTTGCGCAAGGTGCCCCATCCACTGCTACCAAAAAGAAATGCAAAACCGGGTCAAGAAAATGATGGGTTATTCTGGCCCGCGCATGATGTTTCGACATCCGGGGATGGCGTTTCTGCATCTGATGGATAGGTTTCGCAAGTTACCTTCCATCAAGCGGTAAATCTATGTTTGTGTTTCAGATAAAGACAACGCCGCTGATGCTGTATAAGCAGCATGGATTCACAGCCGCCTGACGATGTCTTCCTGGATTGAAATTACGGATAAAAATCCCGCCCCGGCAAGGAATATGCAGAGGCGGGTAGTACTTTCACAAGGTCTTTATCTTATTCCGGGAAGCGCTCCGGGTTATGAAATTGGGGCGGCTGTACCGAAGCGGGCATGCTGCTTCGGTAGGGAACGCCCTCTGTGGCCTTCAAAAACTCCTTGCGGGCAGTTTGCAGGATGCTCTCGTCGCTGAACAGGTCAATGGCGGAAAGTGCCATGATTTTCGCAGCGTGCATCATCCCTTTATGCCCGATGGACATGGCCCCTGTGGCAACATTTGCCCAACTGTGCCCGGGAGCGCCGGTCGCATGACAGGCTGTATAAAGCATGCTCAACGGAGTCACCCGGCTTAGATCGCCAACATCGGTGGAACCTGTTCGTACCATCCCTTCATCCGTGGCGCAGATGTTCCCGCCAATCAACGGCTGTCCTTTGGCATTCTTCAGGATTTGCAATACTTCTGCGGGCAGATGCTTGTTTTTCAATTCTTCATAATAATCATTGACATTTTCTGCTGGGAAAGCATCGTTGATGCTCTGCGCATAGGCGAATTCTTCTCCGGTGAACTGGATGGGCCCTATCACTTTCATATTTTCGTAGAGCAGGTCGGCCAGCGTATGGTTATTGAGGATCGCTGCGGTGGAGTTATCGAAACACTCTTCCATGCGTGTTTCTGTCATCAACGCCGCCCCCTCGGCGATCTTGCGCACCCGGTTGGTGACATCTTCCATGTCCTCCGGTTTGTAGGCGCGGATGTAATACCACACTTCGGCTTCTGCTGGAACAACATTGGGCAGGTCTCCGCCATGGGTGATGACATAATGCAGCCGGACGTATTCGGGAACGTGCTCGCGCAGATAATTGACACCCACGTTCATCAGCTCCACAGCATCCAGCGCCGAGCGACCCAGGTGTGGAGAGCCGCCGGCATGGGCAGCTCGCCCATGGAAGCGAAACCGGAGGTGGTTGACCCCAACACAGGAGCCCTTGGTGGGTGAGTTCAAGGATCCCGGGTGAAAGTTGAAGGCTGCATCGAGGTCATCGAACACTCCGGCGCGGGCCATAAATGCTTTTGCCGCACCGCCTTCTTCGGCCGGGCAGCCGTAATAACGCACGGTGCCCTGCTTGTGGTTCGCTTCAAGCCAGGTTTTTGTCGCTTCTGTTGCCGCCAGGCAGCCTGTACCCAGTAGATTGTGACCGCAGCCGTGACCCGGAGCACCGGGCACCAGGGGTTCCTGGACAGGCTGGTTCTTTTGTGAAAGCCCTTTTAAGGCGTCATATTCACCGGCGAAACCGATGACTGGACTGCCTGAGCCCCATTCGGCACAGAAAGCGGTATTGATCCCGGCCAGATCCCAGGTGATCCTGAAGCCTTTTGATGCCAGGTAATCAGCCTGCAGTTTCGATGATTTGAATTCGTGCCAGGGAAGTTCGGCATATTCCCAGATGTGATCGGACATTTCAGTATAGTCGGGCTGGTGGTTTTCCAGCCAGGTGAGGATATCTTGTTTGCCTGTCATGATCCGATTTATGACCTTTCCGGATTGGAATATTTGGGCGGCTGCACGGAATCCGGGATGGGATTTTTGTACGGTTTCCCATTCCTGGCAGCCATGAACTCTTTGCGTGCTTTTTGAATGTGAATGGGGTCGGTAAACAGGTCATAAGCGGTGGCGGCCATAATACGCGCAGCATGCATCATTCCCTTATGTCCCATCGAAGAACCGACTGCTGCTGTATAACCCCAGTTATGCCCGGGTACCGCCACCGGGCCACACGATGTAAATACCACTGCCAGAGGGGTGATCAGGCTGACGTCGCCCACATCGGTGGAACCGGTATCGACGCGATCCTGATCAAAGGCCGGGAAATTGACCCCCCACAGTGGTTTATCCTTGACTTCATCCAGGAGATGCTGATCTGTTGCATCCAGTTTGACGCTTTCCACTGCCCTGGTAAAGTATTCTTTGGGATATTGATCGCTCAATTGCCGGGCAAACTTCATCTCTGCATCGGTGAACTGGATGGGGCCGATGAGTTTCATATTCTCATACTGCAAATCCGCCAGGTAATGATTGCTAAGTACATAAGAACAGGCGCCCTGGAAAACCTCTTCCACGCGTGTCTCGGTCATCAGCGCAGCGCCTTCGGCAATTTTGCGGACCCGGGTAATCAGCTCTTCCATCTCTTCGGGTTTGTGTGCCCGCAGGAAATACCAAACTTCTGCTTCGGCCGGTACCACATTGGGCAGATCACCGCCGTGCGTGATGGTGTAATGCATCCTTACATATTTGGTAACGTGCTCACGCAAATAGTTGACACCCACATTCATCAATTCCACTGCATCCAGTGCCGAACGTCCCAGGTGCGGGGCGCCGCCGGCATGGGCGGTTCGTCCATGAAAACGGAATTTGATATCGGATAATCCAACCATGCTGCCTTTGCTGACCGAATTCATGGAGCCGGGGTGAAAATTCAAGGCGGCATCCAGGTCATCAAATACCCCGTCACGAGCCATGAATGTTTTACCGGCCAGCACTTCTTCTGCCGGGCAACCGTAATACCGGACAGTACCATTCATCCCATTTTCTTCCAGCCAGTAACGGATGGCCACTGCCGCGGCCAGACCGGCGGTACCCAGTAAATTGTGCCCGCATCCATGCCCGGGTGCACCCTCTACGACCGGTTCAGGGGTGGTTTGTACTTTTTGTGAGAGAGACGCCAGGGCATCGAACTCACCGAGAAAGCCGATGATGGGTTTTCCTGTCCCCCATTCTGCGACAAAAGCTGTGTTGATCCCGCCGATATCCCATTTGACTTTAAACCCGGCTTTTTGCAGATAATCCGCCTGGTATTTCGAAGACTTAAATTCCCGGTAAGCCGGTTCAGGGTTTTCCCAAATATAATCCGCCATCTTAATATAAGGTTCTTCATTTTGGTACAACCATTGAATAATATCTTCCTTTGTTTTCATGTCAGTCCTTTCTACTATTTATAAGGGTTTGGATAACGTGGCGGCTGCACATACGCCGGTAATGGACTCCTGTATGGGTAGTCTTTGGTTGCTTTTTCGAACTCTGCCCGGGCTTTATGGAGATGTTCAGGATTTGTAAAGCAATCAACCGCTGCCAATGCCATGATTTTGGCTGCATGCATCATCCCTTTGTGCCCGATGGATGATCCGCTGGCGGCAACTGTTCCCCAGCAGTGCCCGCTCAACGCAGTGGGGAAGCAGGCGGTATTTAACATACTGATGGGTGTAATCTGACTGACGTCGCCTACATCTGTAGATCCGGTTTCAATTTTTCCCTCATCCAGCGGTGGCAGGTTAATCGCAATCAGTGCCGCACCGTAGTTTTCCTCCAGAAATTTGGCTACCTCAGGAGGTGACTTGAATTCCCTGGCCATGGTATAAAA
Source organism: Chloroflexota bacterium (assembly GCA_021372725.1). Taxonomy (GTDB): domain Bacteria; phylum Chloroflexota; class Anaerolineae; order Anaerolineales; family Anaerolineaceae; genus JAJFTV01. Next base: position 9,995 of record JAJFTV010000088.1, read on the forward strand.
GGCTTCCAGATTTTCGGCCGGATAGCCGCTGTTGATTTTTTCAGCATAGGCGATTTCTTCGGCTGTAAACTCCATGGGGCCTACCAGTTTCATGGCTTCATACTGCAAGTCGGCCAGGGTATGGTTGCTCAACACGGCTGAACAGGCTGATCGGAAGTGCTCCTCCAGGCGCGTTTCGGTCATCATTGCTGCACCCTCGGCGATCTTTCTGACCCGGTTGGTAACTTCTTCCAGTTCCTGCGGTTTATGGGCGCGGATAAAATACCAGACTTCGGCTTCTGCCGGCACTACGTTGGGTAGATCGCCGCCGTGGGTGATGGCATAATGAATACGAACATTGCTGGTTACATGCTCGCGCAGGTAATTGACACCCACATTCATTAATTCCACCGCATCCAGGGCGGAGCGTCCCAAATGGGGGGATCCGCCTGCGTGGGCAGTGCGCCCAAAGAAGCGGAACTTGATATCATTCACGCCCACCGCACTCGATTTGCTGGCCATGTTGATCGATCCTGGGTGATAGTTGAAAGCTGCATCCAGATCATTGAAGGCCCCTGCCCGAGCCATAAAAGTTTTCCCATAGGTGTTCTCTTCAGCCGGGCAGCCGTAATAACGGACCGTGCCCTGTGTACCCGTGTTCTCGAGCCAGCGCTTGACTGCCACAGTCGATGCCAGGACACCCGTTCCCAACAGATTGTGACCGCAGCCATGCCCCGGAGCGCCTTCCTGAATGGGTTCTTTGACTGGCAGCCGCTTCTGCGACAAGCCTTCCAATGCGTCATATTCACCCAGAAAACCGATGACCGGTTTTCCACTGCCCCACACTGCTGTAAAAGCGGTCTGCAAACCGCCAATTTCCCATTCGATCTTAAAGCCCTCCTTTTCAAGATAATCGGCTTGCAGTTTGGAAGATTTAAATTCGCGATGAGAAATTTCTGCATATTCCCAGATACGATCCGCCATATCGATAAAATCACTGCGATTTTGCTCGAGCCATTGGATGATCTCTTGTTTGGTTTGCATCTTTACCTCTAATTGATTAGTTTTGGTTTGTTTCTTTCGGGGTTTTCATATTGCCTGGGATTTACATAATCCGGAATTGGACATTGATAGGGCTGCCTGTTGGTGGAGCGGATGAATTCGGCGCGGGCTTTCTGCAGGTGAACGGGATCCGAATAGCAATCAATGGCTGCCAAAGCCATGATCTTGGCCGCATGCAGCATTCCCTTATGCCCGATCGAGCTTCCTGAAGCGGCCACCGTAGCCCAGGAATGACCAGGGGCTGCCAGAGGCTCGCAAGTTGTATCGAGCATCGAGAGTGGTGTAATCTGGCTGACATCTCCTACATCGGTTGAACCTGTGCCGATTTCACCTTCATCCATGGCCGGGTAATTCTCCGCTGCCAAAGATTTATCCTTGAGTGTCTCATAGGGTTGAGGATATTTGGGAAGGAAGTATTTTTGAAGAGATTCATCCAGATCTTTTTGCGAAAAATGCCCCCTGATTTTCCGTGCGAATTCATATTCTTCCGCTGTAAACCGGATCGGACCCACAACCTGCATGGCTTCGTATTGCAGATCGGCGAGGGTATGATTGCTCAATACGCTGGAGCAGCCGCCCTGAATGATCAATTCCAGGCGGGTTTCAGTCATCATGGCTGCCCCACGGGCGATCTTGAAAATCCGTTCAGACACCTCTTCGAGTTCTTCGGGTTTATGGGCACGGATAAAATACCACACTTCCGCTTTGGACGGAACGATATTGGGTAGATCGCCGCCATGAGTGATTGTATAGTGGATGCGGACTTTGTCGGTGACATGTTCACGCAGATAATTCACACCGATATTCATGAGTTCGACGGCGTCCAATGCGGAACGTCCCAGGTCGGGTTCTGAACCGGCGTGGGACGATATGCCATGAAACCGAAAGATAACATCCTTCACCCCCACTGTGCTGCCCTTGGAGGCAGAATTTATGGATGACGGATGAAAATTGAAGGCGGCATCCAGATCATCGAATGCACCGGCACGAGCCATGAATACTTTTCCATCACCGTTTTCCTCACCTGGACAGCCGTAATAACGTACGGTACCGGTTGAACCGGTTGCCTTCAGCCATTCTTTCACAGCGGCTGCAGCAGCCAGGCCACCGACTCCAAGCAGATTGTGACCGCACCCCTGCCCGGGTTCTCCGGGAATGAGCGGGTCAGGGAACGGGTTCCGGCTTTGCGACAGGTTCGACAGTGCATCATACTCACCCAAAAAACCGATGACCGGTTTACCGCTGCCCCATTCGGCAACAAATGCAGTGTTCAGACCTCCTAAATCCCATTTAATGGTGAAATCTTTATATTCCAGATAATCGGCCTGAAGTTTTGATGCAAAAAACTCTTTCATGGAAATTTCGGGTTTTTCCCAAATCGCATCGGCCAGTGCAATGAATTGCTCCCGATTAAATTCGATCCAATTAATGACGTCTTGTTTGCTTTGCATACAGAATCTCTTTTGGATGGGTTGGAAGGATATGTATTTGAGCAGAAAACCGCCAGGACAAGAGCTATTTTACGACAGGTTATGGGTCGTGACAAGCTGATTGTTCTGGAGGTTGTTCCAGGGGATAAATCAGGTTTTAGCACAGCCCGACAATTTTCTTTGAGCTGTCCTCCTTTCGTTGGAGGGCAGCCAGGCGAATCCCGTCAGTCTCTGTCACTCTGATCGCAGCGAAGAGTCTGCCCGGTGGCCTGTCTGTAACGCCTCCCAGGTTTCTTTAACATTTACATCCTGTTATACTGATGGATTGTTGGATATTCAGTAGATTGTTTTCAGATTTATCACTATACAATTCATGAGGCATTTGATGGGACAAAAAAGATTACGCGATGTTCAACTGGCAGTGGGTGAGCTTTCAACCGGGGCCAATAACTCATTTACAGATGTACCGGGTGTGCAGGTCGGCCATGTAACACTCATATCCGGTCAAGGGCAACTGAATCCTGGTAAGGGGCCTGTGCGGACAGGCGTGACGGCCATTCTGCCGCACGAAGGCAACCTCTATCAGAATAAAGTGCGTGCGGCAGTCTGCACCCTCAATGGGCATACCAAAGCGGCAGGGCTTGAGCAGATACGGGAAATGGGTGTGATTGAAACGCCGATCGTATTAACCAACACGCTGAATGTCGGGCTTGCAGTGGATGCCCTTGTCGAATATACCTTACGAGAAAATGACCCGCGGGAAATTTTCACCGTCAATCCGGTGGTGGGGGAAACCAACGATTATTATCTGAATGATATTTGGGGCAGACATGTCAAACAGGAGCATGTGCTGCAGGCCATCGCAAACGCCAATTGTGACCCGGTAGAGGAGGGAGCTGTGGGTGCGGGTGCCGGCACAACCTGTTTTGGATGGAAGGGGGGTATCGGTACTTCCAGCAGAAAACTGCCCGATGCCGTGGGCGGTTACTTTGTGGCTGCGCTTGTTCAATCCAATTTCGGTGAATCTCGCAATTTGACGGTTTGCGGCGTACCTGTGGGACGGACGATCCAGCCGCCATCGGATATCGCCCTTGACAAACCGCAGGGATCCATCATGATGGTGTTGGCAACCGATGCGCCGCTTAATCAGCGCCAGTTGGAACGTGTTTGCCTAAGAGGAGGGATAGGATTGGGCCGCACAGGCAGCATCTACGGCAACACCAGTGGGGATGTCATCATCGGTTTTACTACGGCCAATCCTGTTCTGTGGCGGCCAAAGAAGTTGGTAAATGCTTATGAATTTATGGAAGATGACAACCAGGCACTGGGTCTCTTGTTTCAAGCGGCCACAGACTGCATGGAAGAAGCGATCATCAATTCACTGTTTGCCGCCGAAACGGTGGAAGGGATTGATGGGCATATTCGCTACCATTTACCGGTTGACCAGGTTGTGGAGCTGGTGAAAAAGCATTGATCTGAGTAGGAACGGCTGCCAGAAAGATTGGCAGCCGTTGTTATTTTCCTGCCGATGAGAAATTTTTGTTCCGAAATGGCCATAAATACTCATTTTCATACCTAACCCCCCGACCCCTGTATCCCCGCCCCAGCGAGGGGCGGGGATACAGGGGTCGGGGTGACAAAATGATTCTATGCCGTATCTTTTCAACACTCAAAAGTTTGAATTTGACTTTTGAGACAGCCCCATCAACATAAAATCAACGTGTTTTTGGGTCCAGAGCGTCACGTAAACCGTCGCCAAAAAGATTGATACACAACACGACGATAAAGACCGCCATTCCTGGATAGACAGACATCCACCAGGCTGTACGGAGATAGCTCCGGCCGTAATTGAGCATGGCGCCCCACTCTGGAGATGGCGGTTGAGCTCCGAGGCCGATATAGCTCAAACCTGCCGTGGTCATAATCGCACTTCCCAGGCCGAGCGTGCCATACACCAGTATGGGTCCCATCATGTTGGGCATGATATAACGTGTCATGATGCGTATATCTTTGGCGCCGATCACGCGTGCGGAATTGACATATTCCATATTTTTCACAGCCAGCACAGAACCGCGCACCAGGCGGGTGTAACCTGGAATGGAGGATAAACCGAGGGCAACTAAAACGGTTGTCAGGCTGGGCCCAAGCGCTGCGACAATACTCAGCAAAAGCAGAATGGTAGGGAAAGCCATAAATATTTCCACGATACGCTGAGTGAGTGTATCGACCCACCCACCGATGTATCCGGTACTGATTCCCAATATCAATGCACCTGTCAGGGCAATGGTGATGCCCAGGAAACCGACCCGCAGTGATTCCCGGCCTCCCCAAACCACACGGCTGAATATATCCCTTCCCAGGTCATCGGTTCCGAGGTAATGAGCGCTGCTTGGGGGCTTAAGCACGGCGTCATAATCGATGTCAGTGGGATTATGTGTTGCAATGAGCGGTGCAAGAGCAACTATCAGGATTATGATGATCACAACTGCCAGTCCAATGACGGAGAGTTTATTGGAGTAAAAGCGGAGCAGAGCCATCTTCCAGGGGCTGAAACTTACCTTCTTCCTGCCGGGCGTAAGGTCTGCATACTGACTTTTCATTTTTGGATCGAGATCATTTTTGATTTCAGAGGTGTTATCCATCATACTGCTCTCTTTTTCCTAATTCGCCAGACGGATGCGGGGATCTATGACACCATAAAGCAAATCAACCAGCAAGTTCATGAAGACATAGAATGAGGCGATAAATAAAACCAATCCCTGCACCTGCGGGAAATCACGGGCAGAAATGGCGTTGATGGCAAACCGTCCCAAACCCGGGCGGGCAAAAACAGATTCAATAAAAACTGTTCCACCAAGAAGCTCGGCAAACAGCAGCCCCAGATAGGTGATGACCGGGATCAATGCATTACGCAGGATATGCCGAAATTGAATCACCTGTTCTTTCAATCCCTTACCCCGCGCAGTTCTGACGAAATCTTCTTCTTTTACTTCGAGCACCGAGCTGCGCGTCAGGCGGGCAAGTACCGCTGCGGGCGACAAACCCAGGGTGAAAGCCGGCAGAATCAGGTCTTTGAAGCCTGAGCCGCCGGTTACCGAAACCCATTTCAGATTGATCCCAAATATGATGATCAGGATGATAGCCAGCCAAAAGGAGGGGATAGAAAGGCCAATCAAGGCGGATAACATGGCAGCACTGTCCAGAAACTTGCCTCTGAATTGAGCTGCAATCACACCGGTCGGAATTCCTATGCAGGTTGCAAAGACGATAGCCGCCAATGCCAATTGAGCAGTACTGGGCAGACGGTCAAGAATTTCCTGCAGAACCGGTGTCTGACCGCGGATGGAGCGTCCCAGATCGCCATGAGCAGCATTCCAGACGAAGCGGAGGTAGCGTTGGAAAAACGGATCATCCAGATGAAGTTCTGCTCTCAAAGACGCAATCTTCTCAGGTGTGGCACGCGTCCCGAGCATGATGACAACCGGATCCCCGGGTGTCACTTCTGCAATGGCAAACACCAGAAAGGACACACCCAGCAGAATGGGGATCAGCATAAGGATTCGACGAATGATGTACGAGACCATGAAGCAGTAACCTTTCTTGTAGGTAAATTTTGGTTATCTGTTACTGTTGAATATGCTGTTTTATTTTGTTTGGCTGACCAATGCAAGCGTTTGAAATTATACTTTGGAATACCAAAAATATTTACTCGAATTACCTCCCCTTACCAATAATAGGAATACTGATCGTAAAATTTTCAATACAGGTTTAAAAATCATGGGTCGGGGGCTCATTATATTATCGGTTTTCCGCCAGTATAGCGAAAACCTGTTCCCCGACCCACAATAGATTCTTGTATATTGGATAAAATCCGTTTTGGTCTATATCAAACCAAGCTGTTTGCCCACCTTTTCAAACGTATCCAGTACCTGTTCCAACTGTTTATCGGTCTGCGTAGCCATGTAACTGGTACGCAAGAGCTGCATGCCGGGAGGAACTGCCGGTGAGATAACCGGGTTGACAAAAACGCCGGCATCAAATAACAGTTTCCAGAATTTAAATGTGAGCTCATCATCGCCGATGATAATTGGAATGATGGGGCTGACGGAATTGCCTATGTTGAAGCCCAATTCCTGATACCCTTTACGCATGAAATTACCGATCTGATTTACCCGCTCTATTCGTTCTGGCTCGTCCTGCATAACGTGTAAAGCAGCCAGTGCGGATGCTGTATTGGCTGGTGGAATACTGGCGCTGAAGATCAATGAACGGGCATGGTGTTTGATGTAGTCAATCACATCATATTCACCGGCGATGAACCCACCCAGTGATGCAAAGGATTTGCTAAAGGTCGACATGATCAAATCGACCTCGTCGGTCAGGCCAAATTGGACAGCCGTTCCACGACCGCCTCCCAGCACGCCCATTCCGTGCGCATCATCCACCATCAAACGGGCCTCATGTTTTTTGCAAATGGGTATCAGCAGATCCAGAGGAGCCAGGTCTCCACCCATGCTGAATAACCCGTCAACTACAACGAGTTTTCCGGCATCTTCCGGCAAACTTTGCAAGACTTTTTCCAGGTGTCCCATGTCGTTGTGGATGAAGCGATCAATTTTCGCCGAGCTCAACATTGCCCCATCCACTATACTGGCATGGTCATCTTTATCCAAAATGACATAATCGCCGCGCCCTGCAACGGAACTGAGTGTACCCAGGTTCACCTGCATTCCGGTTGAAAAGATCAAAGCGGATTCCTTTCCAACCCATTGTGCAAGCTCACCTTCCAACTGGTGGTGCAGCTCCAGCGTACCGTTTAAAAAGCGCGAACCGGTGCAGCTTGTTCCAAAACGTTTGATTGCTTCTACTGCTGCCTCGCGCACCTTGGGATGGGTGGTCAATCCAAGGTAATTATTCGAACCGCACATAATGAGGCGATGATCTTTGAACATCACCTCTGTGCCTTCGTTCTCGGATAACGGGATGAAGTAAGGGTACACACCCCGGGCTACCGCGTCCTTTGCAGTATCATATTGATAGCATTTCTTAAATATATCCATATTACTTCCTCTGTGGGCAAAATTTTTCTGTTTTACGCTACCTGTGGCTCACCGGGGGCAAATTGAAACCGGAGATTGGAAAATATCAACCCCGTTATTTGCTGATTGCCGGTGTTTAATTTTACCTTAATTATCATCGAAATGATAAATGATCTGTCTGGCAATGTATATAAAAATAATGAACAGATGGATTATTCATCGCCCATCATGACACAATGCCAATCCCGCCCTTTCCGCCTTTCCAATTGATATAAAATAGTGTATTATAAGGGACAGTTTCTTCCTGTTAATAATACGCATACGCTAGGTATTCCAAATATTTGAATTATCGATCCAACCAAGAAGTGGTTTTGACCGTTTTGACATAGATAGGTTAATTACGAATTACTTACAGGAGGTGGCCACTCTATTGATATCTTCATGAAATAGCGGAATGGAATCAGCTTACCCGTTTGGCAAGCCTGAACATCCCATCATTTACTCTACATGTATCTTAAGCCTGCCAGACAAATAGATTTGTTCAAAATATAATTTGGAGGATGAAATGAAATATTTGAAAGTATTCTTTGCCTTATTGGCGGTCATGATCCTTGCATTGTCCGCCTGTACACCACAAGCTACAGAAACTGTTACAGAAGAACCCGCTGCAGAAGAACCGGCCGCGGAAGCGACGGTTGCTGAAGAGCCAACCGCGGAAGAAGCCCCCACAGAAGAAGTGCCGGCTGAAGAAGCTGCAGAGACGAAAACACTTGTTGTGGCTATGAACATGGATGATCTTATGACCCTCGATTTAGCCATCGTAGGTGAAACAACCAACCAGTTCGTCACCAAACAAACCTACCAGACCCTGGTAGAGTACAGTGTGGACGACTTCCTTACCCCCCTGCCGAATGTGGCCGAGTCTTGGGAATTATCCGAGGATTTGACGGAATACACTTTCCACCTGAAAGCCGGGCAGATTTTTGCTTCTGGAAACCCTGTAACTGCCACTGATGTGTGTTTCTCCTTTATGCGTGGGAAGAACATGGCCAGCGGTTTTTATGAAGATATTGCGAGCTGCGAAGTTGTGGATGAGTTGACCGCAAAAGTAACACTTGGTCTTTCATCAGCCAGTTTCATGGCTGACTGTGCCAATCCTGCTTTGGGTATTCAGGATAGCGTTCTGGTCAAAGAACATGGCGGTACGGATGCAGAAGATGCTGCCACTACCGACACCGCCAAGGAATTCCTTGATCAGAATTCAGCCGGCAGCGGCCCATACATTATGACCAGTTGGGCTACTCTTTCTGAAATTGTGCTGGTGAGGAACCCCAATTATCAGGGTGATGCCCCCTATTACGACCAGATCCTGATCAAGCACGTATCGGACCCCACAGTTGCTCTGCAGATGTTGCAAACCGGTGATGCCGACATGGTGCCTTACCTGGATTATGACCTGGTTGAGATGGCACAGGCTGATCCAACCCTGCAGACCTTCATCAACCAGAGTCTGGATATCAACTACCTAGCCATGACCTCCAACTGCGCCACAGAAATTGGTCCCGAGACTTCCGCACTTCTTTGCAAGCCTGAAATCCGCAAAGCAGTCATCGCTGCCATTGATTATGACGGTGTGATTCAGGCCATCCTGCGTGGTTACGGTGTACGTCCGCCATCCATGTTCCCCATTGGTATCCCCGGTGTGGATGCCAGCGAAACTGAAGGACGGGATGTTGAAAAAGCCAAGCAACTGCTGACAGAAGCTGGCTATCCGGACGGTATCACCATTGGCTTGTACTACGGAACCAATGCTCAACGTGACACCATCGCTGCCAAGATTCAGTCTGACCTGGCCGAAGCTGGGATCACGGTCAATCTGAACCCAATGGAGCAAACCGTATATCTGACCGAGATGCGTGCCCAGAAACTGCCCTTCTGCTTTGGCGGTTGGACACCTGATTATATTGATCCTATCATGTGGATCAGCGGGTTCGCCCATATCGACTCAGGTATTGGTAAACGGATGTGGTATGACAATCCTGAAGCGGCTGCTCTGGGTGATCAGATCGTAGGGACTGCCGATGCAGCCACCCGTATTGACTTGATCAACCAGTTGGAAGCAGTCTGGTTGGAAGACGCAGCCTTCACCGTTCTCTATCAGACACAATCCATCACTGCAATTCGTGCCGATATCCAGGGTTTCTCGTATCACCCTGCCTATATGGCAAAATTGTACGAACTGTACGAATAGCTCATCTGTATCTGAATCAAAAGGGGTGGGCAACATTATGTCCACCCCTCCTGTTATGTTCGGATTATTCGTTGTTATCTAGGAGATCAGGATGGGCCTAATTTCACACATCATAAGGCGCTTGCTGTTGATCATCCCTATGGTTATTGGTGTTACCTTATTGCTCTTTATTGTTACGCACATTGTTCCATCCGACCCGCTGGCAGCTATCCTTCCTGAGAAATCATTGGAGTCGCCAGAGATTGTGGCTGTAACAACAGCAAAATGGGGATTGGACAAGCCGCTGCACATACAGTATTTGGTGTATCTCAACAATTTGCTTCATGGCGATATGGGGACCTCGTTCAAGACAAAAAACGCAGTGACCCTGGATCTTGCCACTTTTCTCCCAGCTACTATTGAGTTGTCCATAGCTTCTTTCATCTTTGCTATCGCAGTTGGTTTACCGTTGGGAATCATTTCAGCTTTAAAGTCTGGTTCATTTGTCGATCAAATCACGCGTATTTTTTCGCTGCTGGGGGCGTCCATGCCTCCGTTTTGGTCAGGTTTGATTGTTTTATTCCTTTTTTACTATAAAATCCCGATTTTTCCTGGTCCGGGGAGAATCGACGCGCGCTTGTCGGCTCCACCAACCATTACCGGTTTATTCCTGACAGATAGTTTACTTGCGGGTGATTGGACTGCATTTTGGAGTTCTTTGAGCCATCTGATTTTACCGGCAATGATCCTGGGCTGGTTTGAATTGGCACTTATCGCTCGTATCACGCGTTCATCCTTACTTGAGATCATGTCTCAGGATTATATTCGTACCGCCCGGTCAAAAGGTTTGAAAGAACGCACCGTCATCATCCGGCACGGATTGCGTAATGCTCTGATCCCCCTGGTCACGATTCTGGGCCTGGCATTTGCAGGTTTGATGAGTGGCGCCATCACGACTGAAACGATTTTTGCATGGCCTGGAATTGGCCGCTACGCTGTACTGGCGGCAACCAATCTGGATTTTCCGGCGATTATGGGTGTTACGCTGGTGATCGCTCTCCTTTACATGTTAATAAACTTGCTTGTCGATATCACCTACGCGGTAATTGATCCGCGCATCCGGGAGACGTAATCATGGCAGATAAAGAAGTTATGATAGAGAGTGAAGCCGTGCCTGCGAATGGAAAACCGGTTTCATTTATTATTAAAACGCCAAAGCATGATGATCCAGGGACTCGCCGCCTTCGTTCGCTAAGACAGAACCCTATGACCATGATCGGCTTTTTCATCATCCTTTTCTGGACGGTGGTTGCACTGGGTGCAAATATCATCGCTCCTTACGATCCTCTTGGTCAGGATGTCTCCAACAGATTGATGCCGCCCTCAGCAGAACATCTTTTCGGCACAGATGATCTGGGAAGGGATGTGTTCAGCAGAGTGGTGTATGGATCGCGTATCTCGTTCCCGATTGGCCTGGTGGTCATCGCATTTGCCACTATTGCGGGTTCACTGGTCGGACTTTTTGCCGGTTATCTGGGCGGCATTTTTGACCTTCTTATCATGCGCGTAGCTGACCTGGTGCTGTCCTTTCCTTCCATTGTACTGGCCCTGGCGATTGCTTCTGTGTTGGGCCCAAGCCTGATGAATGCAGTGATTGCCATGATTCTTGTCTGGTGGCCTGCTTTTGCCCGATTGATGCGTGGACAGGTGCTGAGTGTCAAGAATAATGAGTATGTGACCGCATCGGTTGTCGTTGGCGCGCCAAGAGGGCGAATATTATTCCGTCATATCCTGCCCAATTGTTTCGCGCCGGTTTTGGTAAAAGCCACATTGGATGCGGGAAGTGTCATTTTGACGATTGCCGCCTTAAGTTTCATCGGCCTGGGAGCAGTGCCTCCGACACCTGAATGGGGTGCCATGATTTCGCTCGGGCGTTATAAATTCTACAATTGGTGGATGACCACTGGCCCAGGTTTGGCAATTCTGACCGTTGTGTTGGGTTTCAACTTTTTCGGTGATGGCGTGAGGGATGCATTTGATCCGCACATGATCTAGTATCCCGTCAAACATGATTCAATGATTTCGTTTTTAAGTAACGGAATACTTTAAGCTCTGTCAAAGTAAAAAAAGTGCCGGTTGCAAATGTCGGATTGAATTTTGACAGAGCACTGATCGAATGAATTGATGACAGCCCGATGGTCTACCCGAAAGGATTTGTTAAGGTTGATTGAAATCTGCCCATCAGCAGTTATAATTTATTCGATGATCAGACTGTAAGTCATGAAAAAAAGTAAAAAAATTTACTATATATTGGCCACATGCATCGTATTTGGCCTGTTTTTCTTGCTGTTGTTGGTTCCAAATAAGACATCGGGACTGATACTGGATAAAGGCCAGGTTATTACGCCTGATGGGCAAAACCAGGAGGTTGGTTTTCCGTTCCTGCTGCCTCTTGGCTCAGAAAACCGGGTAACCTTTCAATTCCATTTTTCGGATACTGACGGCGATACTCTTGTAATCCGTCGTCCGTCGGGTAATGCCCTTGCAGTATTTCTCAACGGAGAGCAAATATACAAGCTGGGTGATATGGAAAATCCTACATCCAATATCTGGAACAGCATCCTGGTTGTTCCCCTGTTGGATGATCTAAAGTCAGACAATTTCCTTGAAATCAAATTATCCGGCAGTTCCCATGATGTAGGGTTATCGATACCGCCATATATCGAAGACTATCGAACTGCAAGCAACAGGGCGGGCCTGGGCAAGTTTTTGTACCATGATCTGCTCAATATTTCCATTGGAGCAGCGTTAATCACGGGGTTGATCCTGATCGTATCGTCGATTTCACGGGAGCCAAAATACCGGGGTGAATTCTTTTTAGGTTTAGCGTGCATCCTGGCAGCCTTCTACTGCCTTGATTATACGTTGCGCCTGACAAGCGGCTCTTTGGCGATGTTCCTTTGGTTGAAAAAGGCGATGATGGTGGCGGGTTATCTCGCTGCATTATGCTTCCTGATCGGTATGGAACTGTATTTGACTCGCCGGCTTGGAATCAGCAAGGTGATGATCTATGTAACGCTCGCGAGTGTGCTGCTCATCATTGCGGCCGGGAACATGGTTGTACTGGCAAAGATGTTGAACTATCTGAATGTGGTATTGCTGATCAATATGGCAGGAACGGTGATCGTGATCGTACAACGCCAGAATCAAAAACTTTGGATGATCATTCCGGCAGTTTTACTTACTCTATCCATGATTCAAATGGTCATGTTGACTGCTCTCAATCTTTCTTACCCATTTGTAATGCAGTATGTCATTCTGGTCAGTGCGGTAGCATTTGGTGTGAGCATGATCAATGCATACAACCAGTTGTATCGTGAAAACAATGAACTGGAACAGAAAGCCAACCGGGATCCGCTGACGGGTGTGTATAACCGAAACATCCTGTATAAAATTTCTCCTCGCCCGCAGGATGTATTGGTCATCATGGATATAGACAATCTGAAATTATTTAATGACCATTTTGGTCACCCGGAAGGGGACCGTCTGTTGAAATCGTTAATGGAAACCGTGTGTTCCAACCTGCGACAGACCGATCTGGTGATCCGCTATGGCGGGGACGAGTTTATCCTGATCCTTCGCGACTCCACCGTTGAGATTACGGAACGAGTTATGCAGCGCATCAAAAACCAGTTTTCCCAAAAGAAATTTGTGGACTGGGTGAGTTTTTCCTATGGAATTGAGGAGGTTGGCGAAACATTTTCTGATACACTCGTCCGCGCCGATGAGACCCTGTATTCCATGAAAAAGGAAAGCAAAGGGGACTCAACCCCGTTCGATGACAATATGACGATAGGAGACGATAAATCTCAAATCTGAACACAAATGTGAGGGACTGATTTGAAAGTCTGATGGGATAGAATTATCAGAAGTCCTCTTACAGGAAAAACGAATGGGAAAATCCCAACCAGAATTGTCATTCCGAATGAAATGAGGAATCCGCCCAAGGGCACATTTCCACATTAAGCCAATTAATCACCGGCTCACGGGCGGATGCTTCGCTATCGCTTCAGCATGACAACGAGAAAGGTGTTTCGACTATTGGCTTACTTGAAAGTCTGACTTTCAAATCAGTCCCTCACATTTCATCCCTGGTGGTGACCGCAAGTTATGATGTCTGACCCAAAAGTAAATAATTTTCTTTTGAGACAACCCCTATTTATCCTCGAAACCCCCAAATATTTTGCGCGATAAATCAATCCAGAGCGGTCAGAACTTCTATCCGGTCTTCTCTGACTGCCAGCATGTGTTCAAACTGCGCCGACAACGCTCCATCTGCCGTGACGGCCGTCCAACCATCCGCTTTCAACTGGATGTGATCAGTGCCGGCGTTGAGCATGGGTTCGATGGTGAAGACCAGGCCGGCTCTCAACTCCAGGCCGGTACCGGCGTTGCCATAATGAGGGACGAAAGGCGATTCATGGGGATCCTTGCCAATGCCATGCCCACCGAATTCTTTTACGATGCCATAAGAATTTGCTTCAGCCAATTGTTGAATCACCGCGCCAATATCACCCATCCGACCACCTGGTTTTATCGTACGGATGGCTTCATCCAGGCTCAAGCGGGTGACATCGATCAGTTTTTGGGCTTCCGGCGAGATATCGCCAACACCCCAGGTACGGCAGGTGTCACCGCACCAGCCATTCAACCGCAGGCCGATATCCACACATACAATGTCGCCGTTTTGTAAAATGCGCTGGTCCGGGAACCCATGGCAAACCTCATCATTCACAGAGGTGCAAATTACACCCGGAAAAGGTGGCTGATCGGGCAATTGGCGGTAATTTAAATAAGTAGGCTGTGCCCCGGCTGCCTTGATCATGCGGGCCGCCTGGCGATCCAGTTCTTTTAACTTGATACCTGGCTGGATCAATTTACCCAAACGCTCAAGGATTTCTGCTGCCAGTTTACCAGCCGGGCGGATGGCATCCATTTCCGCGGCTGTCTTTAAAATGATCAAAATAACCTCGATCGAATTGTAAAATTGGGGGATGGTTTCCCTTACTCAGCATACCGCAGGACTTTTCCTGCCCGCGTTCCCAGAACCCGCCCCTGCTCAACCGCCGGAACACCGTTGACCAGAACGTGGGCAATGCCGACCGGTGGTGTGGTGGGGTTTTCATAGGTAGCCTGATCCAGGATCTGATCAGGGTCGAAAAGGACAAGGTCTGCATCAAAACCTTCTTTTAACAAACCTTTACCTTCCAGCCGGAAAGTTGCTGCCGGCAGGGATGTCATTTTGCGAACGGCCTCCTCCAGTTTCAAGACGTGCTGTTCACGGCTGTAATGTCCCAAAATACGGGGAGCCGTTCCACTCATGCGGGGATGGATGCGCGAGCCCAGTGATGGCAAACCATCCGAACCCATCATCACAAAATCGGTCTGCATGATGCGCCGAATATCACCATCATCCATGCTGAAGGTCACCATGGTCACCTGGAGCTTTTCTTCAGCAACCAGGTCAAAAACAAGATCGAGGGGATCCACCTGGAGACTGGATGCCAGGTACTCCAGCGTTTTCCCTTCATAATTTGGGTGATTGGGTGAGCTGGCAATCTGGATACGGTCAAAAGAATTTTCTGCCATCATGCCACTCGAATTGCCAGCATCCTCCAGCCGGGCGCGCAGTTCTCTTCGGAAAGCCGGTTCCTGTAAATGGATGGAAAGGCTGTCCAGACCTCCGGCAAGAACGTCCGGCGGAAGGAGTGCGAACAAGCCTGTGCTTCCGGCATTGTATGGATACTGATCGGCGGTGATTTCCAGGCCACGTTCGCGTGCATTTTTAATCAACGCAATAGCTTCCGAGCTTTTCCCCCAATTACTTTTTCCGGCTGCCTTTAAATGCGAGATTTCCACCCGTACCCCACTGGTTTCGGCAACCTGAATGGCTTCCTGAATCGACTCAAGCAAAGTCTCGCCTTCATTTCTCATGTGCGTTGTGTAGATGCCGCCGTAGCTGGCGGCGATGGATGCCAGCTCAATCAACTCAGGCGTTTGGGCATAACTGCCTGGAGCGTAGACCAGACCAGTCGAAAAACCGAACGCCCCGCTTTCCATAGCCTCGGCCACCAGGCTTTTCATGTGCGCCATTTCATCTTTTGTAGGAGGGCGCATGTCATGCTGCATGGCTCCAATCCGGACGGTCACATTACCCACCAAAGCGCCAACATTCAGGCCGGGTCTGTTGTCTTCCAGCATATCCAAAAATTCGCCAAATGAAACACGATCTCCAAAAAGATCCACAGCCGGGCCTCCACCCAGCAGACCATCAAAGCTTTTTAGAACATCCCTGCCATTTTGAACCAGTGGCGCCGGTGAAAAGCCGCAGTTGCCGGTGATCACCGTAGTGATGCCCTGGAGGATTTTTTCATCGGCATTGGGTTTACGCAACAGATACAGATCGTCGTGCGTGTGAACGTCGATGAATCCGGGTGCCGCGACCAGGCCGCTGCCGTCGATTACGTAATCGCTTTGATCGGCAGGGATTCCTGGCATGATCGCTGTAAATTTTCCATCACGGATGCCGATGTCGGCTTTTTGGGCAGGAGATCCGCTACCATCGAGTATCCGGGCGTTCTTGATCAATATATCAAATGGGGTCATGTTATTTTCCTATGGCATAATTGAGGGCAGCCTCAGCGTGCAGCAAGGTGGTGTCGAACAAAGGCAGGTCTGTGTCAGTTGGTTTGATCAGCAGGGGGATCTCGGTGCAACCTAGGATCACACCGCGGGCTCCGCGTGTGCTCAATTTATCCATGATCCGCAGATAGCCTTTACGCGATTCGGGAAGGATTTTCCCATTTACCAGCTCGTCATAAATGACCTGGTTTATATACAGTTGATCATCCTGGTCGGGAGTGATGACTTGAATTCCCCGCGCTTCAAGAGTATTATGATAAAAACGATTCCCCATGGTGAAAGCAGTTCCCAGCAATCCGACATTTTGAATGCCTTTCGCCTGGATGGCATCTGCCACGACATCCGGGAGACTTAATATCGGGATATCAATTTGAGCCCGGATTTCATCCACAACTATGTGCATGGTATTGGTAGCGATGATAATGAAATCAGCGCCGGCATCTTGCAGTTTGCGGGCTGCTTCCCCCAACCCTCGGGCGACTAAATCCCAGCGGCCGGCCTTTGGCCAGTCGACATAAGGCTGGAAGGTGACGCTGTAAAGGATGATTTCAGGATAACCGTGATCGCCAAATCGCTGCGTATAGGTGTGAGTGATGTATTGATAATATTCAATTGTAGATTCCGGGCTCATCCCACCCAGAATGCCAATTTTTTTATACATGAAATAGTCCTTTTTATGACAACCCGATCATTAGTTTTCGAGTACGCTCTTAATGACATCCAGCGCACTTTGCACTAACTTCAGATTTGCCTGGGTGCCCATGTGACCCAGCCGGAATACCTTTCCAGCCAACAAGCCATAATTTCCACCTGCAACCAACCCTCGCTGTCTGAATTTGATATCCAGCTCGCTCCATGTGATATGGTCAGGCACTCTGACCGCCGTGACGGTGGGGGATGGCACAGCAGAAGCGGCCGGGAACAACTCCAACCCGGCTTCCAGCAGCCCTTCACGGCAGGCCTGGGCAGCTTCAGCATGGCGTTGATAACTGTGTTCCAAACCCTCATTGAGCAGCAGCTCCAACGCCTTGTTCAAGGCTGCCATACCATGCCAATAGGGGGTGTATGGAAAGTAGAAATCACGTTGGGCATGCAGGAAAGGCAGCAGGGCATCATAACCCTGGTAGCCAACTTCCTGAGTGATTTCCCAGGCCCGGTCGCTGACAGCCAGAAATGACATGCCTGCAGGCGCTGAAATTACTTTTTGTGCGCCGCCCAGACATAGATCGATACCCCACTCATCTGTGAGCACCGGCGTTCCACCCAGACCCGCGACGGTATCGACATACAAGAGGGGCACATTGTATTTTCTTTTGATCTCTCCTAACTTTTCCAGCGGATTCAGTGTTCCGGACGGGGTTTCGCAATGCACCGCGGTGATCATTTTGGGATGAAACGCGGCAACAGCCTCATCCACTCTATGCCAATCATGAATTGTTTCATCATAACCAAATCCGACGGTTTGGACTTCGGCTCCCAGACTGGCGGCCATGTCACCGACGCCAAAGCCAAACAGGCCTGTCCCAATGGTTAACACACGATCGCCTGCCTTAAGACAGCTCTTCAATGCTCCCCATAGTACAATCATACCTTCACCAGTCATGATCACCACTTTGTTGCGGGTGGCGAAAACCTGCTGCAGTTGTGCTTCGGTACGGTTATATAAATCCAGAAACTCGGGTTCCATATCCGAGCAACCATAATCATACATATATGCTTTCAGCACCTCTTCCGGTACATGAACCGGTCCAGGCACCATGGGGATGGGATAGGACTTCATAAGAATTGGGCTCCAGTTTGGTTTACAGGTGAAAATGTTTCACCCATGCAACAATTATATGCCAACTTTACGCCAATCTGGGACTGACTTGAAAGTCTACATGGACAGAAAAATCAGTAACTCTCTTACATCATTACCAGGGTGGAGAAAATCCCAGCCGAAATTGTCATGGTGAGTTACCCCTCTGCGCGGGAACGTTCTTCTATATTCTTTAATGGCGTCAGAGAAATTGAAAATTTCTGCTAGTATTTGACAATATGCCAGCAGGTTATTCGGTCACAAAATCCTGGATCGTATCATACAGCGAGTGAAGTTTTTTATACATTTTCAGATATACGCTTTGATAAAGCTGATTGTATTTCTCGTGATAGACAGGATTGGGCTCAAAGGTTTCGCCGGTGCGTGTCATCTGTTGAATGGCAGTCGTAAAATCGGGGTGGATACCTATCCCGACTGCTGCATCGATGGCAGCTCCCAGGCCCGAGGTTTCAAAAGTGTGCGGTCGGCAGGTGGGAAGGCCAAAAATATCCGCCGTGATCTGCATGGCGGAGCGGCTTTGGCTGCCTCCACCCGAGACGCGCAGTTCCTGAATAGGTATACCGCTGCGTTTGACGCTGCGATCGGCGCCTTCTCTTAATCCATAAACAAGCCCTTCCAGAATGGCACGGTAGAAATGGGCTCGCGTGTGTACATCACTAAAACCGATTACTGCTCCGCGGGCTTCCGGCCCCGGGAAACGAAGCCCGGGAGACCAGTATGGTTGAAGAACCAGACCCTCGGAACCCGGTGGTACGGTATCGACCAGGTCATCAAAGAGATCTTCTGGAACCAGGCCGAGTTCTGCAGCAGCTATTTCCTCCTTCAGGCCGAACTCCCGTTTAAACCAGGTGACCATCCAGAAGCCGCGGTAGATCTGGACTTCGAGCGTATATTGGTCAGGAATTGCAGACGGATAAGGCGGGATGAGCGGCACCACTTCCATATAGCGTTTGTGAGTGGTATTGATGGTCGCCGTGGTGCCATAGCTCAGGCTGGCAATATGTGGATCCAGACAGCCGGAACCGATCACTTCACAGGCTTTATCGGCGGCAGCGGCAATCAACGGCAGGCCGGCGGGAATGCCTGTCGCTTCGGATGCCTGGCGGGAGATCTCACCCAGCATCGATGACGGCTTAACCAGTTCAGGCAGCTTCTCTTTTGGGAGGGGGATGACCTGCCATTTCCAGTCGTGCTTTTTTGACCAGGTCAGCGATTTGTAATCAAAGGGCATGTATCCCACCTGGCAGGCGACGGAATCAACGAACTTGCCGGTCAGGTGATAGGTGAGGTAACCGGAAAGCATCAGATATTTATACTGGTTTTCCCATATTTCCGGCTGGTAGGTTCTTATCCAGGAAGCTTCTGCTTCAGCCTGCAAATACGCAGCAGTATTCGTTGCACCCGCCAGGCGGAAAAGCAGCCCCCATAGCCCGCCGATAGGTTTGAGCCCTTTGGTGCGGCGCTGATCGAGCCAGGAGATGGCCGGGCGAAGTGCGTTGCCGTTTTGATCCACAGAAATGACTGTGGACCGCTGGGTGGTTAATGCCACGGCAGCAATACTGTTTTTTTCAACGCCGGGCATCTGCCATAATAACTGGCAAGCCTGACAGAGCGCATTCCAAAAAACAAGCGGGTCCTGTTCTGCAAGACCCGGAGCTGTGGAGTAGTAAGGTTCAATTATTACCTGGCTTTTGGCAATCAGGGAACCCAAGGGATCAAAAAGTAAGGCGCGTACGCTTTGAGTGCCATTATCAATAGCGAGCAGGTTTTCGGGCGGCATGAACAACTCCAAACAATTGGAATTCGACAAGGTGAGGGTTATTTTCAACTAGTGTACCATATCCTTGTTGTCACTAGTGTGAAATATCACCAATGTTGATTATGTGTTTAGTTAACTAGCGATGATAAATTGATAAAAAACCAGGATAGAAGACTATAAACTTTTCCAAACTCTATTTGGACAGGATCAAATGCAGTTTGCGGGTGTTGAATTATTTCAAATAACCTTGAAAAGGTACGCCCAGAGAGGGGCGGGGATGAAGGGGGGTGGGCGTAGTGGGCGTGAAACGGGCAAAGACCTCGTTTTTGCCATAATAGGCACTCAATTTGCATCCCTAAAGTAAGCTGTCCGATTCATGCTATAATTCGGACAAACATTCTATTCATCAATCTTTCAAGGGATGTGACACAAGTGCCCAAGCCAACTACCCGCCGGACAAAAAGCAGATCCGTCAGCAGCAATTCATCTCGCAGATCACAAACCCGTCAAAAACCTGCCAGCCGCCAAAAGACATATCAGCCTGCAAAAGGAAGCAGACGCACAAAATCAATACCTCGCCAGGATAACCTGACGCGGGAACAAAGGCTCGATATCACCGGCGCATTGCTTGCCATAGCAGGATTTATCAGCTTTCTCACACTCTTCAGCAAGGAAGCAACACTGGCCGTCTGGTGGTCAGGGATATTGTTCAAGATTTTTGGATGGGGCGCATATTATTTCAGTCTGGCATTCATTTTTCTGGGTTTATGGCTGCTTCTCAGCCGGAGTGAAAAAGTTCCTGCCCTGACGGTTGAGAGACTGACAGGGATATTTCTGCTTCTCTTGAATCTTCTTTCGTGGATCAGCCTCGTTGTTGTAAAGATTCCATCACAATCAGTGTTGAATTCCGGGGGTGTACTGGGTGTCTTCATCCGCCAGCTTTTGGTCAACAGTTTGGGCATGGCAGCTACGATTGTCGTGCTGATTGCCTGGCTGCTGATCGGCATCACCTTTACGTTTGATCTCTCGCCTGTCGATCTTTATAACGGTACGATGCCATTCCTGAAGAAAGTCCGCCTCAAAGTGAAGGAAATCATTCAAAATTGGAAGCAGGAAGCCCAAGAGGATGAAGCAGAATATAAAATGATCCCGCCGGATTCCCCGGTTAAGCTGCCGGAAAGTTTCCAGCCGATCCAGGGCCTTTCACAAACAAAAACCTCTCCTGCTGATGCCAAATCCAGGACTGTCGAAAGATTATCACCAGAAAAAACGAAAGAAGTAAAACCTTTAGAGGCCCAGCAAATAGGGGTTCCCACTGTCGTTCACAGCCGTCCGGCTGCAATATGGAAACTCCCTAATATCAAGGATATTCTTGATCCTGCCACCCCAGCAGCACTGCAAGAAAGTGCAGATATGGAGATTGCCCGATTGCTTGAAGACACCCTGACCTCTTTCGGTGCACCGGGACATGTGGTGGATATCAAGCATGGACCGACCGTCACCCAGTACGGTATCGAGCCTGATTTTCTGGAAACCCGTCAGGGGCGAACCAGGGTGCGCGTTTCCAAAATCTCATCCCTCGCCGATGATCTGGCGC
Source organism: Chloroflexota bacterium (assembly GCA_021372725.1). GTDB lineage: Bacteria > Chloroflexota > Anaerolineae > Anaerolineales > Anaerolineaceae > JAJFTV01. The sequence goes on from JAJFTV010000088.1 coordinate 31,612, forward strand.
TGGCGTTGGCGGCTCCCAGCATCCGCATCCAGGCACCTGTACCGGGGAAAAGCTATGTCGGCATCGAGGTTCCCAACCGGGAAACCAGTCGGGTAACCTTGATGGAAGTAATCGAGAGTACACAATTCAAACGAATCCAGTCCAGGCTGCGCTTCGCGCTGGGCAAGGATGTATCCGGAAAACCGTACACCGTCGATCTGGTTCGCATGCCGCATTTGCTGATCGCCGGTACAACCGGTTCCGGTAAATCCGTTTGTGTCAACAGTATCCTGTCCAGTTTGCTGCTGTATAACAGCCCAGCCGAATTACGCCTGGTTCTGATAGATCCAAAACGGGTGGAACTGACCGGCTATAACGGCATTCCACATTTGCTGGATAAAGTGGTCACCGAAGCAGAAATGGTCATCAATGCCTTGCAATGGATGACGCAGCAAATGGACAGTCGCTATCACAAATTCAGCAAGGCTGGCGTACGAAATATCGAAGAGTTCAATGTTCGCTTCCCCGATCAGAGTCTACCTTACCTGGTGGTCGTCATCGATGAGCTGGCCGACTTGATGATGCTGGCTCCGGACGAGACCGAGCGTGCCATCACGCGCCTGGCGCAACTTGCAAGAGCCACCGGCATTCACCTGATACTGGCTACACAGCGCCCTTCCACCGATGTGGTGACTGGTTTGATTAAAGCCAACTTTCCGGCCCGCATTGCCTTTGCAGTGGCTTCAGGTGTGGACAGCCGCGTCATCCTTGACCAGCCCGGAGCCGAACGGCTGCTCGGGCGCGGCGACATGCTTTTCCAGGCTCCTGACGCGGCAGCGCCGGTTCGTCTGCAAGGCGTATACGTTTCCGATGGCGAAACCCGTCGTTTGGTGGATTACTGGCGGACAGCCGCCGCCGGACAGCCCGCGGCAGCATCCGGTGAACCGGAACCAATCACCGATGACCTTCCACATGGTGTACCCCTTCAACAAACTTCGCTGTGGGAAGAACCAACAGAAGAGGGTGATCCGGTTTATGATGAAGCGGTTGACCTGGTACGACGGGAAGGGCGTGCCTCCGTGACCATGCTCCAGCGCCGGATGAGAATTGGATACACGCGGGCTGCCCGCTTGATCGACAGAATGGAAGAAAAAGGCATCATTAGCGGCAGACTGCCCAACACACAAACCCGTGAGGTTCTTGATTACGGCCCGACCGCTCCGCCGGAAGACGATGGAATCTAGCGGTTTTGTCAAACACAAAACCGTTATTTGGTCTTGCCTTCCCGCCCCTTTTTCCTTGCCCCTCGCTGGGATGGGGATTTTTCCTTTTTTGTGAATGATTGAACCACACTGTGGCTCTCATTCACAAAAAATATTTTCTCCCTTCCGGGCTTGGAAGGGGGACGGCTGGGATGGCAAAGCGATGAATGGATGGATCGCCTGTATCAAGACAGGCGCGTTTTGCCTGTTTTTCGCCCTTTGGTTTGTGTTTCCGGGCTGCGATAAGATGGCGCCAGGATGGCGTAAGTTTTACACAGGCGAGTGTCGGTCATCCGGCTGCGGATACGGGCATCCATTTCCTGCAAACTGGAGGATGTGGTGATAACGGTGGGCAGCTTGGCTGCATAACGGTAGTTGATAATCTGATAGAGCTTTTCGCGTGCCCAGGGTGTGGCGCTCTCGGTCCCCAGGTCATCCAGGATCAACAAGCCTGTCGAAAGAACTTGGTTAAAGAGAAAATCATAGGAGGTTGGGCTGTTGGGACCAAATGTAGCTCGCAGGTGATCCAGCAGTTCGGGCACCACCACAAACATGGGGCTTTCACCCAGGCTCATGCGGTAATTGCCGATGGCCGCGGCAAGGTGTGTTTTTCCACAGCCGTACGTTCCCGTCAAGATTAACCAACCGGAGGGGTTCTCGGAAAACTGGTGGGCAGCCTGAAATGCTTTTTCCAGGCTCACTTTTTCATCTTCGGGCAGTTTTTCTGTTTCACGCATTCTGAAATTGCCGAAGGTGCAGTCACTATGTAAATGGAGCGTGGAAAGCTGGGATTGGTTATCGTGCATGGGGTTTCTGTAATCAGGCGCGCTGATGGTTACCTTCAACACCAGTTCACTATCTTGCAGGCGGGAGCTGATCCGCTCTTCGATGCGCTGCATATCCAGGTTGGTGGTGATCACCGTTGGGAGCCTGTTCAAATAGCGATGATTGATGATCTGAAATATCTTTTCGCGCACCCAGGGGGTGGCATTCTCTGTACCCAGGTCATCCAGAACCAGCAAGGGAATGTTTCTGATTTCATCAAACCGTTCTTCAAAAGACAGGTCACCACCGTTGAAAGAATTGCGCAGCCAATCCAGCAGATCCGGGACGGTGAGGAACATGGACTCAATTCCACTTTGCACAGCCTGGTGCGTGATGGCTGCCGCCAGATGAGTTTTGCCCGTACCAAAACTGCCTGTCAGCAGCAGCCAGCCGTTGAATTCCCTGGCAAACTGGAGCGCCTGAGAATAGGCATTTTGCAGTGAACGTACCTGCTCGCTTCCCAGTCCCACCCGCCCCTGGGCCTTGAATGTCTCGAATGTCATGTGCTGGAAGGCTTCGAGGTTGCTCATGCGGTACAGGCGGTCAAATTTGGCTTGCACTGCCTCTTTCATGCGGCACTGGCAGATGACCACTTTGCCAAAATTGGGGTCGGTAATGGGCAGTTCCTGGCGTACAAATCCCACGCCGTGGCAAATCGGGCAATTCGGATCCCCCGGCATTTCAGTGGACAGTGGTTGATCAATGCTCGATGATGTCACCGTAGTCTCCTTCGATGTACTTTTGCCGATTCTCTTGAGGGTTTCGTCGATCTTTTTCAACTCGGCCTTCCTTTTGCCATGATTTGAGTATGGCATCTATATAACGCCAGTTTCGTATGTTCTTTTCCACGGCGATACGGATTGCATCTTCAATCCATTCTGTTGGATAGGTTTCTTCAGCCTCTTGCAGTGTATCGCTGATGAGCGGGGTGAGCGGGCCTATATTTTCCTCGTAAAGGCGAAACAGGTTGGGGCGTTCGTTCTGAAGTTCAAAGACAGGCCGTATACCTTCAGGGGTAGCCCATTTACCCTGGCGCATGGCCTGGCAGGCAGCCCTGCCACGCGGTGTATTGAGAAAATAGTAAGTCGTTTCCTGAAATTGTGCACTTGTCAGAACCTGATGCTGCACCGCCCGCTCAATAGCTTCATGCAACAGATGCCCGGGCTCGGGTTGAAAATTGCCGGCCAAAACTTCGTCAGCGGTTAAATCCGCCAGTGTGATGTACTGCATATCACGCTGCTGTTGATGGATAAACCAGAAGGCGTACAGAATGGTCTTTAACTCTCCCAGATCATCCACCTCAGGGAGGGCTTTGGTAAAGAATGTCTCCGGTAGGGGGGTGAGTTTTTCTCTACTCGATCGGAACCCGTCAAACGCCATGGATTTAACTCCTCCTACCGCATCGATTCAACCGTGGCAGCATCCACAAAACGGGCCAGGTTTTTAAGGAAGACCATCTGGATGCCTGAATGTGTTGGGCCGTTACGGTGTTTTGCAACGATAATCTCGGCCAGATTTTGACCGGGTCCCTCATCCAGCATATCCGGCCGGTGGATGAACATTACCACGTCAGCGTCCTGCTCAAGACTGCCGGATTCACGCAGATCGGAGAGGATTGGCCGCTTGTCTGCACGCTGTTCAACCGCCCGGGAAAGCTGGGCTGCCGCCAGCACCGGCACCTTTAAATCGCGGGCCAAAACTTTCAAATTACGCGAAATGTTGGAAACCTCCTGGACACGGTTATCAACTCGGCGGTCTCCGGTCATAAGCTGAAGATAATCGACGATGATCAGGTCGAGTTTGTGTTCCTGGTCCAGCCTTCTGCATTTGGTTTGCAACTGCAATGGGGTGATGGCAGCCGTATCATCCAGATAAATATGGGTATCAGAAAGTGATTCGATGGCAGCAGTAAACAGCCCCCATTCGTGATCCTGCAATTTGCCGGTTCTCAAGCGCTGTGTATCGATGGATGTTTCCTGGGCAATCAGACGGGTGGCAAGCTGTTCATTCGACATTTCAAGCGAAAAGAAGGCGACATGTTTTTTATGGGTTTGGGCGGCATATTTGGCAGCAGAAAGCAGAAAACCTGTCTTACCGGAACCTGGTCTGCCGGCCACAATCAACAGATCTGATTTTTGCATCCCCCCCAGCAGGCGGTCAAGGTCTCGCAGCCCGGTCGGTACACCCATTACGTCATCTCCCATTCGGGAAAGGCTCCCGATATGGTCGTATAACGCATTCATCACATCTTTGATGAATTCCACATCATGCCGGGTATGTTTTTGGCTGATACCAAAAATATGTTTTTCGGCCTCTTCCAGAACAGTGTTGATATCCTGTTCGCGGTTAAAAGCCAGTTTGGCAATATCGTTGGCTGCCGAAAGCATACGCCGGCGAATTGAGTATTCTTCAACAATCCGCCCGTATTCAACAGCGTTCATTGATGTGGGTGTCTGGTTCAGCAGAGCGGTAAGGTAGGAACTGCCGCCCATTTCGGCGAGCTGATTGCGCTGCTGTAACTCTTCTATTACTGTAAGATAATCAATTCGGGCCCGGCGTTCCTGAAGCCGTTGAAATGCCTGCCAGACCCAGCGGTTCCGGACGATAAAAAAATCATCCGGTTCGAGAAATTCGGCCAGGTCATAGTACATTTCCGGATTGATCAGTACAGCGCCTAAAACAGCTTCTTCTGCATTCCGGTTGTAAGGCTGAGTCTCAACATCCTCGGTGACCGGTGCATTTTCAGGGGGAGAATCACTCATGGTACATCCCTGTAACGGAGATTGGTTTGAATTGAGCCCCAATGTCTGGAAGGCTGTGGGGGATTATTTTATAACCGGTGTTGTTCATTGGTCTAAAGCAGCGGGGGTTCTTCATCCGGTTCGCTGTCATCTTCCGGTTTGTCGGTATCTTCTGTATCGAGATTTTGAAGGTAGTCTTCGAAAATAGACAGACGGTCTTCAGAGGTTTTGTCTTCTGTGGCGGAGCTTGTTTCCCTGATTTCAGGGTCATTTTGGATATCCTTTTCCGGGACAATGCCTGCAATGTCAAGAATTTCTCCGGTCACCAAAATGGGTACATGCAAACGTACTGCCAATGCCAGGGCATCCGAAGGGCGCGAATCCACATTAATAATATTTCCGTTTGCTTCCAAAACCAGGTTCCCATAATAAACATCGTCCTGTAAATCAATCACTTCCACCCGCAGCAGACGCGCGTCAAGGCTTTTCATCAAGTTTCGTAAAAGGTCATGAGTTTGAGGGCGGGCTAATTCAATTTCCTGCAGCGAAATCGTGATGGCTTCTGCTTCATAAGGGCCGATCCAAATTGGAAGGTATCTCTCATGGTTCACCTCCCTTAAAATGATGATGCGCTGCTGGTTTGTCAGGCTCACCCGTACACTATCAATGACTACTTCGACCATTTTCGACATTAATAACCTCATTACACACTGATACGATTATACTGTAATAATTTTAGCATGCCATGTGGCAGGATGCAACTTTACACCCAGCCAGCCTTGCGGCCATCCGGTTGGATTAAATTATAATCATTTACAGGATCGATGAATGTGACATTCCGGGGTACGAACTTTGCGGTTTTCAGAGATAAATAATGTTTGTCGTGTGTAATATTAACGCAATATTAAGGTAAATTTATGCTCTTGTGATTGGCAAATATAGACTGTTTGGTATAATGGAAAAATCATACTGGATAAAATAACAAGATCGAAAAATGTTTTCCTCGATTCTCGAAAACTGACTGGACGAATTTGATTGGTTAATGTTATATTAACAATAGTTAAATTGCTTATTAACGTTCCCGGCCAATTTCCGGTTTGAATTGGGGGAGAAAGGTATTAACCCGGCGTGGCAGCATCTGAGCCAAGAATTTTACTCATCGAAGGGAAACGTACAGATCATCCCACCTTCTTTACCAGCTTGACTGGAAAGGGGTATATGGTTGATCTGGCCGTGAGCGGGAATAAAGGCTTATCTGCCATCGCTGAGCAAAAACCGGACATCGTCATTGTGAATGCCGCATCCATGCGCACCAGCGGCCGCAGGATTTGTAAATCCATTCATGATTTTGATAAACATCTTTCAATAATTCTGATCATTGAAGCAGGCCAGGATTCATGCAAAGCGATTGATGCTGAAGTGATTCTTGTACGGCCTTTTACATTGCAGAAGCTCATCAACCGGATCAAACTGTTGGCGCCCCCTGAGAGAAATAACATGATGATTGCCGGCCCCATTCAATTTGATCCGGATAATAATTGGGTACGATGCCATGACCGGCAGACCAGTTTGACACCACGTCTTACCGAGTTGCTTCGTATGCTGATGGAACACCCTGGTGAAATAATCGAACGGTCAGAGTTGTTCAAACGTGTATGGGAAACCACTTATATGGGAGACACCCGTACCATGGATGTTCATATCAGTTGGCTGCGACAGGCGCTTGAGGAAGATCCCCGCCACCCTCGCTATATCAAAACAATACGAGGTGTGGGATATCGTTTTGAAGCAAATTCCTGATTTTTACAACCAGTTCGTCAATCAATTTCCTGCCGGCCGGCCAATGCGCGCAGCAAGGTGTTTTGATCCGCGTATTCCAGGTCGCCACCAACCGGCAACCCACGCGCCAGGCGTGTGATACGTATGTTGGGCCCCAGTTGCTGCTTGATGTACAAGGCCGTGGCATCCCCTTCCATGCTGGGGTTGGTGGCGATGATGACCTCGCGGATATTCTCGTTCATCACCCGCTGGATTAATGGGCGGATATTGATGTCATCCGGCCCTATCCCTTCGATTGGTGAAAGAACCCCGTGCAGCACGTGATAACGGCCTGAGAACCCGCCCGTTCGTTCAATCGCCAATACATCCAGAGGCTCTTCCACAACACAGATACTGCCTGTATTCCGCTCCGGAATGGAGCAGATTTCGCACGTCTCGCGATCAGACAGGGTGATGTTGTAACATATTTTGCACAAGCCGGTTGCACTTTTGATGGAAATCAATGAATTGGCAAGTTGAGTGCATAGATCATCCTGTGCGCTGAGCAGGTAAAAAGCCAGGCGCGAAGCACTCTTTGGGCCGATGCCGGGCAGCCGCTCCAGTGCGGTAATGAGATTTTGTACCGGTTCAGGGAGATGTGCCATCTTACCTCAGAATACTAGAACGGCAAACCTGACAGGCCGCCAGCCAGAGGACCGAGACGCTCGGATTGCAAATTGCGTGATTGATCCAGGGCAGTGTTTACGCCCGAGACGATCAAATCTTGCAGCATTTCAACATCCACATCTTTCAGCAGTTCCGGATCGATGGTGACACTGACGCAGTGCTGATCTCCGGTCATGACAATTTTGATGGCGCCTCCGCCTACGGATGTGGTGACGGTCTCTTCGGCCAGTTGATTCTGTACTTCTTCCATCTGGGCCTGAACACGCTGAAATTGCTGCATCATATTGGGCTGGCCGCCGATTCCTCTCGGTTTGTTTCTCTTTGCCATTCGGGTTCTCCTGTAATCCTCTCGATATTTTAATAACCGCTATTCTCTAATCCTGCTGGATAATCTGCCCGCCCAGACCCAAGGCAGCATTGACCATGCCATCTTCGTTCTGCAAGGTATCCTTTGAACCTGCCGGACTATTTTTCAGTGTTATGCAGGTGACCGATACTTCTTCCCCCACCAGTCTGGAGATGACAGGTTCGATGATGGCAAGATTCTCTTTCGTTTCCACTTTTGATTTGACAAACTCTGACGTGGCAAGCTGAATTACGTTTTCCTTGACAGCAAACGGCCGGCAGGAATTCAACAATCCTTCTGTTTGTGGATTGGCCTGCCTGACCTGTTTTTTAATCTCGTTCCAATTATCACGCAGTTTTCTGAAAACAGCTTTCTCGTCCTGGGCTGCCCCGGCAGATTTTTCAGTTGTAACAGACTGTGAGAGTTGATCCGCAGGGGAGGCGATTGCTTGCGCCCCTGGTTTTGTTTCTGCTGAAGCCGTGGATTGTCGTTCCTTTTTTATAGACGGTACTTTTGCGCTGCCATCAGCAGGAACAACCGGCTGAGAGTGGTGGGAGGGGGTTGATTCTGTTTCTTGTACAGCAGCGGTTCGAGTAACAACAACAGGTTGTTCGACCGGTTGTGCACAGGAAACGGCGGCTTTTGGAGCCGGGCTGATGCAGGTTTCAGCAAATGCCAGCTCCAGGGACAGGCTGGGCTGCCAATTTCCACGCACATCCGCAGCCGTGCTGTTAAATCGCTGCAGGCAGAACAGCAGATGCTCCTTCTCGAACTGACCGGCGTGAGTTTCAATCTTTTCACGGATGTCAGCGGGCAGATCCTCACCGAGCGGATCCCCCATCTTTACCAGCAGGACGTTTCGCAGATACTCGACGATCTGGCGGGAATATTGACGTGGATCGATACCACTATCGAGGGCTGTGTGGATGTGTTCCAGCCCTTTCGCCGTCTGCATCATTAAAATATCGTCAACCACCTGGATTACCGACTGGTTTGTCGCAGTACCCAGGATATTATGTGCATATTCGAGAGTGACATTCTCACCGGATGAAGCCAATTGATCGAGCAGAGAGATCGCGTCCCGCATGGCTCCCGTGGATTGTCTGGCAACCAGCGTCAGGACATTTTTGTCGATTTTCAGGTTTTCACCTGCTACAATTTTTTCCAGTTCTTCAACGATGTTGTTGATGGATATCCGCCGGAATTCATGCCGCTGGCAGCGCGAAAGAACGGTGGCCGGTATTTTGTGGATTTCGGTGGTCGCCAGCACGAAAATGGCATGTGAAGGGGGTTCTTCCAGCGTTTTGAGCAGGGCATTAAATGCTGACATCGAAAGCATGTGCACTTCATCAATGATATAGACTTTGTATTGGCCCATGCTGGGTGAGAATCTAATTTTGTCGCGCAGATCACGTATATCATCCACGCTGGTGTTGGATGCCGCATCGATCTCAATCAAATCCAGAAACCGGCTTTCATTGATTGCATTGCAGATCTCGCAATGATTGCACGGCCTGTTGGACGGCTGGGGATCAGTACAATTGACTGCTTTGGCCAACAAGCGGGCGGTGCTGGTTTTTCCGGTGCCACGCGGGCCGGCAAACAGATAGGCATGTACCAACCGGCCGGATTGGATGGCGTTTTGCAGGGTTTGTGTGACATGCGTTTGCCCAACCACGTCCTGCCACGTTTGCGGTCTCCACTTGCGGTACAATGCCTGGCTCATGTTTTTCCTGTTTCTGATGTACATCCGGGAAATTCATTTCTCAATAATTCGAGTTCCCGGTCTGCATCGATAAAAGATACCTGCAGGGCCTCTACAGGTACACTTCTATTGTAATCGATAATTTTTTGATTCAATCCGGCAAGCGTATCCATCAAGGTTGTCGGAAGCTCCCCGAATTGCGAAGACGATGGATTTTCGGTAAACCACTCCCGCAGAGAGTGCCTGAACATTGTGATCCCCTTCCGCGCTTCGATACCTTTCTCAATCCAGGGCAGGGTAAATCCGTTATTTTGCAGCAGATCAAACGTCAGTTTCTTGTCTTCGGGTGCCAATAAATTGTCATCCCATCGGATGGGTTTTCCCGCCCCGGGTAAATTCTCGAAATCCCCATGCTGCAAGGCAGCCTGTATTTTTTGTTCAGAAATTTGATGCAGGATATTCATTTTGATCCTGTCAGGGGATGCTGAAGACGGCGCGCAAATTCCCCTCATAATCTTCGAGCGTTATTTTTCCACCAGATTCCAGGGCTGCGGTATTGAGATTCCAGTAAAGTTTATTGACGGTGTCATGACCGGGTCGTGTATAGATCTGAACACGGGCATTCGGGTTAAGAACGAGTGATTTAAAGGTGTAACTGTCACCCCCGCTTGTGGTAAGTGTCCAGCCATCCAGCCAGATTTCTTCCTCTTGACTGATGTTTTGCAGAACAATTTCTTCATTCTCCACATCTCCGGCGCCAAATACGTTGATAATTTCGATCACCTGAGTATCGAGAGAGGGCAGTGGGGCCAGGAGAACGGGTGTAACCATCTCGGTCGGCCGTGTGCTGTTTTGCAGTAAAGCCTGTACTGCCGCGTCATCTGGCAATTTTTGGGCCTGCACACGGTTCCACAGCCAGAGGACGGCCAGTGTGGTGAGCGCCGATAGCAGGATATTAAGAATGAGATACGGAAATGGGGAAACCCGTCTTCGCCGTCGATTTTCCATCCAATGATCTCCATCTGGCCAGATTTTATGGTTAAATCATAGCATAATTTTATTGTAAAATGTTTGTTGTGCAGATATTTCAGGAGGAGAACAAGACGCGAAAGAACCGTGGTGTAAAACGGGTGGTTCCAATTACGGCACAACAATCCGAAACCCTGCCGGAAGTAATGGTATTCACGTTTAAAGGCAGAAAATAAATGCTTTTGATTGACGGACATAACCTGATCGGGAAAATCCCCGGTATCCGTCTGAGTGATGCTGATGACGAAATGCAGCTTGTGGATCTGTTGCAGATTTACGGCCGGGTAAAACAGCGCGATGTAACAGTCTATTTTGACGGGGCTGCACCCGGTTTTGCACGCAAACAGCGGTCAGGCAGAGTGACTGCTATCTATGTAGTGCGCGGCATTCCGGCCGATGATGTGATCATGGAAAGGCTGATCAAGGCAGGTCACCAGGCTCGTAATATGGTGGTGGTCACGTCCGACAGGCGTATACAGGCTCAGGCCAGATCCGTACAGGCCCAGGTGATTTCGTCGGAAGCATTTGCGGAGGAGCTATGGGAAGTTCAACGATCCGCCATGGATCACCCCTCGGCCGATCAGCCTGCCATGAGCAGCTCTGAGCTTGACGAATGGCTGAGATTATTTAGCGAAACACCAAAAGTCAAGAAAAAGAAATAATTCCCCGCTCCTTGAGGGGCGGGGATAAAGGGGCGGGATGACTATAACCCGTACATCTCGATGATTTCGTCTTTCGTCTTGCCAAGAATGTTATGTTTCTTGCCGACCTTGACGAATGCGTCCAGTGCTTTTTCGAGGTGATGGCGTTCATGCCCGGCCGATAACTGGGTGCGGATACGCGCCTGGCCTTTTGCCACTACGGGGAAGAAGAACCCGGTTGCATACACTCCTTCATCGTACAGGTCACGCGAGAAATCCTGGGCCAGCTTGGCATTGAAGAGCATGACCGGCACAATGGGTGTGTCGCCTTCCTTGAGGATAAAGCCGGCTTCGGAGAGGGCATTTCGCCAGAATTTGGCGTTGACCTCCAGCTTGTCACGCAGGTCGGTGCTTTGGTTGAGGATTTCGAAGGCTTTCAGTACTCCGGCAATGATGACCGGCGCCATGGCATTGGAGAAAAGATAAGGGCGGGCACGCTGCCGGCACATCTCAACCAGTTCACTGCGTCCCGATACGCAGCCTCCGGATGCTCCACCCAGCGCCTTGCCAAATGTGGTGGTGATGACATCGATCTTTCCCATCACGCCGCACTTTTCAGGTGTGCCGCGTCCGGTTTTCCCAATAAAACCGGTGGCATGTGAATCATCCACGAACACCATGGCATCGTATGCTTCGGCAAGTTTGACAATCTCATCCAGTTTGGCGGCATCGCCATCCATCGAGTACACGCCGTCATTGATAATGATGCGCATACGTTTGTCTTGATACTGCTGAAGCTTTTTCTCCAGGTGATCCATGTCACTGTGTTTGTAGGTGTCATGTTCGGCGCTGCACAGACGCATGCCGTCGATGATGGAGGCATGTACCAGCCGGTCCGAGATCATGACGTCATCAGCGGTCAAAATGGCTTCAAAAACACCGGCATTGGCATCCATACAGGAGGCAAACAGGATGGTGTCTTCAGTGCCCAAAAATTTGGTGACAACCTGTTCCAGCTCACGGTGAATATCCTGTGTACCGCAAATAAAGCGCACCGATGACATGCCATACCCGCGCGTGTCCAGCCCTTCATGTGCAGCCTTGATAACCTCAGGGTGGCTGGAAAGGCCAAGGTAGTTGTTGGCGCAAATGTTTATAACCTTTTGGATTTTGGCACCGGAGGGAAATTCCACATCGATGTCAGCCGCCTGGGGTGAGTGGATGAAGCGTTCCTGTTTGAATATCCCTGCATCCCGAATACCGTTCAACTCATTTTGATAAGTCCCACGCACACGATCATTAAAACTCATAGTAATCTCCTGTTTTTTGTTGGCAATGCTTGATTTAGTCAAGCTCGAAGAACAACGTTCGATGTTGTCGTCAGGTGTTCTTCGCCCATATTTTCGGACGTTTATTTACCGGTAAACCGTTTTACCAGTTCGCAAATTTTGTTGACGGTGTCAAATGCTTCAGGGCTGGCATCTTCATCGGGGATGGAGATTTTGTATTTCACTTCCAGAAAACGCTTCAGCGATACCATGGAAAACGAGTCTACCAAACCGCCTGAAATGAGCGGCGTATCGTAGGTGACTTCATCACCCTCGTCGGCATACTCATCGATCACATATTCCAGAATTACATCTTTCATATCATCCATTGTGTTTCTCCTTGGGGTTTATTTGGGTATGATTACTGCGGTCGAAAATCGCATGAAATATTTTGATGATACTTCTTTTGACAGGTTTCACTTTTATTTTAATCACTTTCGAGGGTTGAGGTATCACCGATTTCCTCACCCCACTCTTTGGCATGCAGCAGCCGGCGCATGATCTTACCGCTGCGTGTTTTTGGCAGATTCTCGACGTATTCGATTTCCTGCGGCATGGCCAGCGGGGAAAGCCGCTTGCGGATAAAGTTCATGATATCCAGTTCCAGCTCAGCGCTGGGCTCATAATCTGGTTTCAAGGCGACAAAGGCTTTAACCACCTCCATATTGATTTCATCGGGTTTGGCGACCACCGCCGATTCGGCCACGGCGTAATGTTCCAGCAGGGCCGATTCCACCTCAAAGGGGCTGACCAGGTGGCCGCCGGTGTTGATCACATCATCATCGCGGCCGACAAACCAAAAATAGCCATCTGCATCCAGGCGTGCCCGGTCACCCGGCAGATACCAGCCATTGCGGAACTTGTTCCGGTAGGTGGCCTCATTGTTCCAGTAGGTGCGCATCATGGCCGGCCAGCCTGGGCGGAATGCAATCAGGCCAATCACCCCCGGTTCGGTGATGGGTTCATAAGTTTGCGTATTGAGCACCACACCGGTGATCCCCGGAAAGGGTTTTCCCATCGAGCCGGGTTTGATCTTCATGCCGGGGTAGTTGGAGATCATGATCGAGCCTGTCTCGGTCTGCCAGTATGAATCATGGAAAGGCAGCCCGTAAACCCGTTCCGACCAAACCACCGCTTCGGGGTTGAGAGGTTCTCCCACACTCACCAGGTGCCGCAGCGATGACAGGTCAAAGCGCCTGACAGGTTCCTCACCTGCTTTCATCAGGGAGCGAATGGCAGTGGGCGCAGAATACCAAACCGTCACCTTGTAGCGCTCGATGAAGCTGTACCAGGCTTCAGCGGAGAAACCGGAATCGAGCACGCATTGGGTCACCCCCAGCGCCCACGGTGCGATGATCCCGTAGGAGGTGCCGGTCACCCAGCCGGGATCGGCCGTGCACCAGTAGATGTCGTTTTCCTGCAGATCCAGCACCCATTTGGCGGTCAGATACTGGGAGATAAGCGAATAGTGAACGTGCTTCACCCCTTTGGGTTGTCCGGTGGTGCCGGATGTGTAATGAATGATGGAAGGGGTTTCGGCCAACGTGGGGAAAATTTCCAGCGTTTCCACTTTTTCGTCTTCCATGAAAAAGGCCGTCTCCTTTTCCTTCAGCTCACGCTTCCCGTCGTGATCGACAATGATGATGTATTGCAGCTCGGGCAAGCGGTCAAGGATTTTGCGAACCTTGGAAACGTGCTTGCGCTGGGTGATGATGGCACGCGTACCGGCGTTTTCCAGCCGCACCCACAGTGAGTCTTCCCCAAAGGCCGAGAACAACGGCTGGGCGATGGCACCGATCTTCAGGATTCCCAACAGGCCGATGTACAACTCGGGTACCCGATCCATAAACAGGCAGACCCGTTCGCCGTCATGGATCCCTAAACTGCGCAGATAAGCTCCAACCGTGTTACTGTACAGACGGACATCGTTATAGCTGTATTGTTTTTTTTCACCCTGGGCATTTTCCCATAACAGGGCTGTTTTACCGGCTTTGCCCATTGCACAAATTCGATCTGAGCAGTACCAGCCGATATTGATGACGTCGCCGGGGGTGTAACCCAGCTCAGTTTCAACTGTCGACCAACTGAAATTTTTCACCTTTTCTTCGTACGACCCGATATTTGACATGGATTAATTTCTCCTTTATGCCTGCTTTTCAAGAATGACAATTGCGAGTGCGATTTCCTTGATATGTGAAAGCGATATGGAGATATGGGAGATGTTTTGGCTCTGGGTGCGGTCTTTTGCCTTTCCATATAATTGAATGAAGGGCTTTCCCTGGTCGTCATTCAGGATTTCTATTTCGCAGAAACTCAATCCATCCCGCAGGCCGGTGCCCAACGCTTTGAGAAAAGCTTCCTTGGCTGCAAAGCGGGCTGCGTAGTGTTCAGCTTTTCGACCGTGATTCTCACAATAGTCCATTTCGGACGGGGTGAATATTTTTTGCAGATACTCACTGCCGCGCGCAGCCAGTGCATCCAGACGTTCGACTTCGATCAGATCGGTTCCAATACCGAAAATCATTGTGGTTTCACTTTCCCGTTTTGAGTAAAAGACCAAGGCTGATGCCAGATATTTTGCGGATTTCGGCCGGTTTGGCCGGAGGGATGCGCGTATTAGAGAGCATTGATGATCCTTTCCTTTGCGTTCTGGGTATGCTCAAAGGTGAGGTGCTCGGAATCGGGCACATTTTTCTGTTCCAGCGCAGCCAATATGGAACGGTGCTCGGTGACCGAAACGCGGGTGTTGCCGCCGTTCTTCCAGGCCAGGTAAATGAAGCGGCTGGTCAGCCGGTGCAGACGAATAACTGTGTCGATGATATAACGGTTGCGGCTGGCCTCGGCAATCCCTTCGTGAAAATCAAAGTCACATTTCAGAAAGTCAAGAATATCATCGTTTGACAGGGCGGCTTCGGAGCGGTTAAGGATCAACTCAAGTTTCCGGATTTCCGTCGCGGTGATGCGGCTGGCTGCCAGACGTGAGGCGATCCCTTCCAGGTGTGAGACCGCCTCGATCAACTGGACATAATCGGGCAGGCTCAACTGGGCGATGGAAACCCCATGCCGCGGAACGGCAATCACCAGGTATTCCTCCGCCAGCCTTTGCAGCGCTTCACGCAGGGGGGTGCGCCCGCAGCCCAGGCGCTGGATCAACTCGGCTTCACTGATTTTTGCTCCGGGGGCAAGTTCGAGCGTGATGATCATGTCGCGCAGCGTTTGCTCGATTTTGTCACTGGCACGCAGGTTGTTGATTTCAGGGTTTTCGGCGGGGGTCATATTTTTATATCGTTATATTCTGAAATGATAATTGTATACAATACATATATTATTAATATATATTATACGCCAGGCAAGGTAAATGTCAAGGGTTAAGGGCACTTCACTTTCTTACCCCCAGCGGAGAAGGGCCAAACCGGCCAACAGACGTCCAAAGCCAAAGATGACGATGGCTGCCGTCAGTCCAATATGACCGGCAATCAACGGCCCAAAAATGGAGCCGGCCAAAATCGCGGCGTTCAGGGCAATGTTGTACCAGGCCAGGTGGCCGGCCAGATCAGTATTGGGGATTTGCTCCAGCAGATAATTGACCAGGCAGGTGTTGATGGCTCCCCAGCCAATGCCTCCCACCGCCGAAACAAGGATGAACAAGGTGGGTGTCTGGCAGAGAGGCAGAAATACCGGATAGATTGTAGCGAGGCTTATTCCGATGGCAGTCAGTTTTTGATTGGAAAAACGACGCGACAGTGCACCGATCTGTGTGGTACCCAGCAGCGTGACCAACGAGGAAAAACTGCTGCCCAGGCTGATCGTTTGGTCTGTGAGATGCAGCACATTGACCTGGTAGATGGGGAATAACGGTATCGCCAGATACAACGCGAACCAGAACATAAACAGAATCAGCAGCACAAGCGCATACTTGCCTTTCAGGGCCTTGAAACTGGGCCTTTGAGGCTGACTGGCCTGGTGCATCTTTTTATGGATTTCCAGTCGCACGTGTGCCGAAGGACTCTTCACCTTGATCTCTTCCAACTGTAATTTCTGATGATTAGCCTGCACCCCGGTATGGGGTCTGATGAGGAAGAGATGCAGGCAGCTCAACATGGCTCCCACAAAACCGATGAAAAAGACAATCTGGTAATTGATGGGAAAAGTCAGGCGGGTAAGAATCTGCCCGGAAAGGGCCAGTGAGAGAATGGTGAAGAGGGACAAAAGCATGTTGCGGCGGCTTACCACATGCGCCCGCCATTCGACCGGCACAGTTTCGGCTATCAGGGCGTTCATTCCCACCGCCAGGCCGGTACCAGGGATGCTGAGCAGGAAGGTGCCGACGATCAGGACCCAAATCAACGGCGTACTGGAGATAAAAAACGGTAATATTGCGAGCCCCAGGTAGAAAATTCGCTGTGCCACCGCTGATAGAAATACTACTCGTGCGGTGGGTAATTTCTGCATGTAAACGCTGGCCGGAATGGAGAAGATCAGGTTTGCGATGGCGGGTGCCGCCCCGATAAATCCGATCTGCTGGGTATTGGCTCCGCTGCGTGTGGCAAAGATCGACAAAAAGGACAGGATGGTGCCGTTGAGCACAGCATACCAGGCAATTTCAAAGTAAAGATTTTTGAAATTGGAGCGGTGTTCAGGCGGGACGATTATTTTTGGGCGATGTGTGCCAAATGTAGGGCTGAAATTATTGCGGAATTGCCGAAATGCATCTCCTGGTGATTTTTTGCGAACGGTCTGCTTTTTATCTGGCGTAGACATTAAATATTATCCCAGCGTCCAATTATACCTGTTGAAATTCAACAAAAATCGCGAGTGTTGAAAAAATTTCCAAAGTGTTGGATCCGCTACGCGGGGGATGTTGACAAGAACAGATCGTTCGATGGGAATATAAAAAGGAGCTGTCTACTTTTGATACAGCCCCACAAAGGTGCGGGGTGGCAATGTGATTCTATACTGCACTATTTTTACCGCCATCCTCGTAAACTGGAATTTGACGGAAGGATACGTAATTGAGTGTGAAAATGGTTGTGTTTCTGGTCGATTGGTTCCGGGTTTTTCAGCGGGATTTTCGCCGGAAATAGTATGCGATGATACCGGTCGAGACTGCCAACCCCAGAAAGATCATGGCAATAGATGCAGGGAATCCATTGGTGGGTGACTGGGCCTGGGTGGTGACAGGGAATGTCATTTCACTGCCTTCTTCGGGTGGGCGGACACCCAAAATGGGGCTGGATTCCTGACCATCGACCTCCAAAGCCTCCGGCTCCGCCAGCGCGGATTCTTCCACTGCGGTGCTGTTTTTACTGGCAGCTTCACCACTATCGGTCGCAGACACCCCGGAATCGGGTGAAGTGACAGGCTGGGATTCCAGGATACCCGTCGCAGGTGCAGCTTCAGTGATTGTGTCTGCCGCAGGTGCACCCTCTGCCAGTGGGGCTTCTTTCTGATCCGGTGCAGCATAAGCCATGGCAGGAGCATTGTAGTAAGGCATGCTGGTGCTTTCCGGTCCGCCGCCGCCCTTTCCTTCTGCCGCTGCCATGGGGGGTGGGCCGCCCCAGTAGATGATTTCGGGGTTGCCGGTTTGGGTGGCATCCAATTCTGAACTCATCGCCATTTCTGATGCGGGCTGGTCAGACTGGATTACGCTTTTATTGCTCAGGGCACCCGGAAGAAATTGTACAAGCAGCAATACGATTGCGATCATTGCTGATATTGCCGAAGCATAACTGAATATAGGCAGCCAGGCGCTTTTCTTTTGGTTTTTAACCATATCGGGAGTTAAGGCAAAGCTGTGCGGAACTTTGCGGAGGGGAAGTGAACGAAGCATAGACCGGGTGACCTTCAGTTGGTTCAGCTCATCACGCAGTTGTGGGTCCTCCTGCAAACGCTGTTCCAGCATGGCTTTCTCCCGGTCTGTCATCTCTCCATCAATATATGCAGAGAGATTCGACCAGTCTCTTGATCGTTCTTTCACTTCCATCATTCTGCCTCGTCTTCTAGACGGAATTTTTCAGGTAAAAGTTCCCGATATTCTCTTAAACAACCCTGTAATCGCAAACGGGCACGCGCCAACCGTGATTTTACCGTACCCAGCGGACGGTTTATTGCGCGTGAGACATCCATGTAATCCAATCCTTCCACATCGACCATCACGACAATCATCCGAAATTCATCCGGCAGATCATTCAGACAATGCTGGATGGCGGTTTCAAGCTCGGCGGTTACAATCGTTTCCTCAGGCGATGGATTGTCATCGGCAAGCCAGTTCGGTGACTCGATCTCCTCATCGTCTTCCTGACTGACCGGTTCAAGTGAAACACGAGGCTGCCTTTTTTGTCGGCGAAGTTCATCGTAACACTGGTTGGTAACAATTCGCAGCAGCCAGGCTTTGAACGACCCCCCCCTGAACCCCTTGATGTTGTTGTACGCAGCAATCATGGCAAGCTGGGTTGCGTCTTCAGCGGAATCCGGATCTGAAAGGATCCGGTAGGCAAGGTTATATGCCAATTCCTGATGGATTAAAACCAGGCGGTTAAATGCGTTGAGATCCCCCCCTCTTGCTGCAATTGCCAGCTCTAATTCATCCATGTGGATAAGTATCCCCTTTTTATTTCTGTCATGATTATGTATCCGCTAACATTATAATACGTGCATGACAAGTTCTCATAACGAGGGTTGGATCTGTAAGCACAAGGTGGGCGTGGTGTTTCGGATGAGATCATCCTGTCGTAACTATCCTCATCGTCCACGCTGAACGCAGTGAAGTGTCCGCCCAAGAGTCTGCGCCACAATTAACTCGATTTGGAAACACTATACGGGCGTATCGGTGCAGATAAAGAATGATGCGAAGACGGGCCCTTGGGCGGATGTCTCACTTCGTTCGACATGACAACGTAAGGAGCATTACGCTTTTTTATCCGGATGAAATGAAGAATTCACACAAGGGCACATTTTTATTCGTCAGGCTGCCCAAACTGATCGATGATCTGTTGATACCGGGCAGCATCCACCGGATTGAGGGCAATGATCGTCTTCAATACGATCACCGCCGCTTCATTTTTTCCTTTTTTCATCAATTGTTCTGCGATCATGTTGAGCTGCTCGATGGTTTGAGCCTTATTTCCATGCTTGTGATACCAGTCTGCCAGTTGCTTGCGGATCTCCAATACCTCGGGAAGTTCTTCTGACAGGGATTTCAGGTATGGTTCAATCTGATCAGCTTTTTGATTTTCAATGAGAAAATGGAGGAAGCCATTCATTTTTTGTTTGGCAATGTCCCGGTTTCCCAGCCTGTAATTCAGAGCTGCCACACGCACATTGGCGGTGAGATTCACAGGATCGAGACTGAGGATTTGCTCATAAGTCTGGCAGGCTTTCTGGAATTGAAGATCCTGCATATAAAGATCGGCCTTCTGGTGAAACAGTTCAATGGACAATACCCTATTGGATGGTGAGGTCAGTGTCAGGCGGATTGCATCGGTCAGGTTCCCATGCGCCTTCTCAGGCTCGGCAAGCTGGTAATGGATTTCGGCCAGTTTACGGAGATGAACAACCGCCTGATCAATTCTTGATTGTTTTTTCAACAGCTCAATCAATCTGGTTCTGGTGGGTATATCCAAGGGGGTAAGCAGAACGGCCTGCTCGAGCGCCTGAACGGCTTGATCGGTTTGACCGCGTAATGCATACAATTTGGCGGCAAGTTTGAACTTTTGAACCGCTTCCCCGGTATGCCCCTGTTTGCCCAGGTTTTCGCCGAGCAGTAATTGGGCGGGCAGCAGAGCGGGCCCATCCTCGATCATATAGAAAATTTCTTCCATGGCGCTGTGCGAATGATCATTCCCCTCCAGCTCTTTCACCTCTGCGAAACGCTGCACCAATGGGCTTCCGCCGGCAGCCAGAAGTTCCGCCAACAGCGTGTCATCTTTGTGCTGTGGCATGGCGATTTGTGAATGCAGCACTGCGAGGTGATCAAGCCAATCGGGGCGGTTGATTTCCTGTTCAATTGTCTCACACAGATTTTTCTGGAAGGTGGAGTCTGTCTCCCGGCAATAGGATTGGATCAAGGGTGTATATGCTCCTGGCTGCTTGTTCTGGTGGTCCGGGGAGGGGGTCGAGCTATCCGCCACCGCCAGCGCCTGCAAATAGGCGGCGGCTGCTTGCGGATAATTTGCCTGCGCGTAGTAAATTTTGCCGATTAATAAGAAGGAAGCCAGAGCGTAATCAGGATATGCCCGTGTCTGTTTCAGGTGTGACAGAGCCTGGGCGGGTTCGCTCTCGGAAAGGAGAGTACCGAGCAAAAAGAGGATGGCAGGATTATTGATCCCGGCTTGCAGCAAAGCCAGCAGCTCTATTTCGCCCCAATCATTCATTCCCCGTGCAAGAAAGTCTGCCGCCCGATTCAAATGATTCAGCAAGTTGAGACATTCAGGATCCTCCGATAGATCCCTGAAACTTGTTTTGGGGCTGCCGGTTTCGGTTTCTGGAACGGTCTGTTTTGTCTTCGAGGAGGATGCAAGCTCGAAAAACAGGGCAGCCAGGCCGGCCAGGGCCGTTTCGTGTGCCTGTTCCAACGGATCCTGTGATTTTTTCGCCGCTTGTGACGGTTCGGGCAGGGTTTGCGCAGGCTGCTCATCCACCAGTTTTGACAATTCAGAAAGATCCAGGTCACTGCTGTGGCGGATTGATGTCAATTTGTGGCGGGCATCGGCATGGTCAGGATTTTGCTTAAGAATGTGCTGCAGGCAGCCGGCTGCCCGGAGGCTGTTTTCCTTTTTCAGGAAGAGTTCGGCAGAATTCTCATAAAACTGAATACTCTCCGCAACTTTTCCCTGTTGTTCGTAGATTAAGCCAATTTTTTCTATTGGAAAAGGATCATCCGGAGAAAGCCGAGCTGCGATCTCATAATAATGCCGGGAATTTTCCAGATCACCCATTTCAAGGAGGGAATGAGCCAGAAAAAAGGCTGCCCTGGGATGATCGGGGTTGTTCTCATAAGCCTGCCGGTAGAAGCCGGCTGCTTCTTCCCACGCCCCACTCCACGCCGCGGCATGTCCTTGCTGGAGGATATTCGGGGCGTTTGGATAATTATTCGACATGATTACCCGAAATTACCGGTTTAGGCCGGGTCGATAACATGCATCACACCCCAGTTTTTGCCCGAACGGGCTTCAGTGGTAAGCGGGATGGCAAGCTGGTAAGCGGTTTCCATGGTTTTTTGTACGATGCGGGCGGTTTCGGGGAGTTCATCCTGACTGCATTCGAGGATCAGTTCGTCGTGCACCTGAAGGAGCAGCCTGGAATGCAGGCCCGCTTTTTGCAGTTCTGCGGGAAGATGCAGCATGGCGAGTTTGATGATGTCCGCAGCAGTCCCCTGGATGGGGGCATTGATGGCTTCACGTTCTTCACGGCGTCGCAAATTGAAATTGGCCTGTGAGCGAAGGTTGGGGAAATACCGCCTTCTGCCGAGCAGTGTTTCGACAAACCCCTGTTCTGCAGCAATCTGCCGCATTCCATCCAGATACTTTTTTACACCCGGAAATTCCTGGAAATATGCCTTGACAAAATCTTCCGACTCGGCCAGGGTCAAACCGGTTGAATTGCTCAATCCAAAGGCGCTCATCCCGTAAATCAGTCCAAAATTGATTGCCTTGGCATGCCGCCGCTGCTCTTTGGTCACCTCATTCAACGGGATGGCATAGATGGCCGCCGCGGTGGTGGCGTGGATATCCTGATTTTTGCGGAATGCAGCCAGCATGGTTTCATCCCCTGACATGTGCGCCACGATTCGCAGCTCGATTTGTGAATAATCGACCGAAAGCAGAACCGAATCACCTTCAGCGATGAACCCGTGCCGCACCTGCTGCCCGATTTCTGTCCGGATGGGAATGTTTTGCAAATTGGGATTGGACGATGCCAGCCGGCCGGTGACCGATCCGGTTTGATTGAAGGAGGTATGCACCCGGTTGGTATACGGGTTCACCTGGAGAGGAAGTGAATCGACATAGGTGGATTTGATCTTGGCCAGTTCACGGTATTCCAGCAGCCAGTCCACCACAGGATGTTTGCCGCTTAATTCATCCAGTACGGCAGCCGAGGTGGAGTAATGACCGCTGCTGGTCTTGTTCCGCTGGCCGGGTGTTTGCAAGCCCAGTGTTTCAAACAGGACTTTGGATAATTGTTGCGTTGAATTCAGATTGAATTTGTACCCGACCGATTCATATACCTGTTTTTCAATTTCGATCAGCCGCACAGAAAGTTCGGAAGACATTTTTTGGTAAAAAGGAACATCCAGGCTGATGCCTGCCATTTCCATATCCATCAGGATGGGCACCAGCGGCATTTCCAGTTCGGAAAACAATTTGTCTGCGTTCCGTTCTTTCATGCGGCGTTCAAGTTGCGGCATCAACAGCAGGGGAACCTGCGCATCCGCAGCGGCATACGGCGCAGCCTGCTCGACCGGCACGTCAGCCATGCTCAACTGTGCTTTACCTTTCCCGATCAGCTCTTCGATGTGCGTCATTTCCAGGCCGAGATACTGCACCGCCATATCCTTCAGGCCCAGGTGGTGTGACGCTGGGTCGACCAGCCATTCGGCGATCATCGTGTCGAAGGAGTAATGATGTAAAGGAAGCCCGTGCCTGGAAAGCACAAGTGCGTCATATTTCATGTTGTGACCGGCGAAAGTCTTTTTGGAGTCGTTGAATATGGGCTTCAGGGATTCAACCACCTGTTTCCGGTTTAACTGGCTTGCACCGGTTTTATGCCCGACCGGTATATAAAACCCTTCATGAGGATCCACAGCTACGGAAATGCCCACCAGGTCAGCCAGCATGGGGTCGGTGGATGTGGTTTCGGTATCAAAACTGATGGTGGGTGCACTGGAAAGTTTTTGAACCAGCGCTTCGAGTTTGTCAGGCTGATCCACGATGGTGAAATCCATGATCGATTTTGGTTCCACGCCGATCTGCCGGATCTCTTCACCGAACAGGGAGGGCTGCGGACTGGCCGGGGTGAATTTTGGCTGCTGATTCTTTTCGGTCAGGGTATGCAGACGCTTCAGAAGCGAGTTGAATTCGAGCTCTTTGAAGATTTTTTCCACCGCCGGAATATCCATATCATCGGTGCGTGCATCCTCCAGGTTCAGGCTTACCTTGACGCCGGTTTGAATTTGGGCCAACTGCCGGCTCAAATTTGCGTTCTCCCGCCCGGCTTCCAAAAGATTTTTTACCCGTTTGGGCAGGTCTTCCAGGTGGGCATAAATTTCTTCCAGATCATTGTATTTTTCAAACAGGGATACAGCGGTTTTCTGCCCGATCCCCGAAACACCCGGAATATTGTCCGAGGTATCACCGACCAGGGCTTTGTAATCAACTACCTGCTCCGGGCGAACACCCAGGTAAGCCTTGACATCTTTGGCAGTGTAATCCTGCGAGTCGGCAAGCGATTTCCCTGGCAGGCTGACAATGACCCGGTCATTGACCAGTTGAAGCAAATCGCGGTCGCCGGTGATGATTTTCACGCCAAAACCCTGCTGCACTGCATAAACGGCGATGCTGCCCAGCACGTCATCCGCTTCGTAACCTTCCACTTCCAGGCGCGGAAATTTAAAGGCGTCAATCAACTGCTTGATCCAGGGTATTTGAGTGCGCAGATCATCCGGCATTTTTGCCCGGGTGGCTTTGTAATCACCAAACAGCTCGTTTCGGAATGTTTTTCCGGTATCAAAGGTCACTGCAAGGTATTCAGGGTGTTCCTGCTCCAGAAGACGGAGCAGCGAACTTGTAAAACCAAAGGTTCCGGCAGTAGGAATACCGCTGCTGGTGGTAAAACCTGTCCCGCTGCCGGCTGTGAGTGCAAAATAGGTTCGATAAGCCAGTGCATGGCCGTCGATTAAATACAATATCGGAGGCATATTATCCATTCTCCATTAATGCCAGGTATTATTGTTCATACGCCAATAATGCCAGGGTTTATCAGCCATTCCCCGTCGACAATGGTTTGCGGTTTTTTTGAATGAAGTCGTCCAGAAATTCGGCAGGCGGCGGGTTACTGCCTGCAACGACAAGGTATCCCTTTGCCCAGAAATTACCGTCCTGACTGAGGTTCTTCAGATCAGGAAATTCTTCAAAGATGCGCAAGGAAATCTGCTGGCGGATTTTTCGGACAATGGATCCCTGGGATGTTCCTGCCGGTACACGCACGGTCCATTGCAGGTAAGTAGGCTGAACCAAAATGTTTTCGAACTGCCAGCCAAAAACCCGTGCCAGACGCGGCAGCCATTCACGGATTTTTTCCGCGATAGGATTTGTCAGGCTGTACTCGCCAAGCTCCGGCACAAGGATGCAGGTATACATGGGTTGGTCAAAACCCAGATTAACCGGATCCAGGCTTGAATCGGCCAGCATATCAACCAAACCATCCCCTGGTTGATCGGCTGTAATCCATGACTGGGGTGTAGGGGTGGCTTCCAATGTATCTGCATTTTCTGCTTCCGTTTCCCAGGGAAACAGATCATCGTTGAGGATGGCGTCCAGACTTTCAGATTCGACCGCCCTGGAGGCTGCCTCGCTGACAGATGGAAGCACCTTTTCTGATGCTGTGCCGTCATCCGCGTCGATTAATGCATTGGAGATGATCTTGCGCAGATCCATTTCGGTTTGTAGCGTATCCGGTTGTTCATCTTCATTAAGTGAAGTGCGTGAAGATAATTCTTCATCACTTGCCTGACTGTCGGCATCCAGCCGGGGAGCTACCCCAGGTTGCGCTTCAGGTTCAGCCGGTGGAGGAACCTGAACAGCCGTCGCAAGACGTTCCTGCATGGCGATGATCATTTGATTGTAATCTTCGTCGATATCGACTGGTTTTAATGATTCTGCCGGCGGTAGAACACCAGACTCCTCATCCTTCTCAATTTCAATGTCTACCTCCGGGTGGGAATCTGCTTCCTTTGGAAGGACTTCGTTTTCAGGGAAGGCAGCCGGTTCTTCTTCCATTGTTTCTCCGGCCTCCAGAGGTTCTGCTGACAGCGGGAGATTGGTTTCAGGGGTGTCAGGTGTTTCATCCATGGGAATGAATTCATCGATCTTATCCAGCGATTCCAATGGTTCGATGGCCTCTCCAGACCGGTTAAAGTAATCTTCAAAGAATGCGCTGGCATCCTGATCCTGATCGATGGTATCCAACGCATTATCCTGTGACAACTCTTTTAGAAAATCCGAGCTTTCATCCAAAAAAATAATGTCTTCCCTCTCTGTTTCCTGAAGATTTGTTGGCGGTTGATCCATTTGCTGATCGGATAACTGCTGACCGTCGGGAGCGGGGATTTGGTCTACGGCCTGGATCTCTTCAAGACTGGTGGCCGGTGGGATACCCTCAACGAGAGTCTCGGGCGGTGCAATGGACTCTTCCTCAATGCTTTCCGCCATTGTTTCATCTTCAACCTGCAATGGAACGGTATATCTCCATTGCTTCGATTTATTCGCCGGTTTCTGGTTTTTTAACCTCTTCCGTTTGTAAGCCATTACATCCGTATAATCCGGTTTCCAACCAGAATACTGCTCTCTGAACCGGTCGGTGAATTCCGGACTTGTCATGGCGGGTTCGGTTTTTGTTATTCCCGAAAAAGATGGTTTCGAAATATTGACACTTGCAAGCGATGAAAGCTCCTCCTCTGTCAGATGGAACAACTTTCCAAAGGCTGGTTTGCTGATTTTCATCCGGCCATAACCCGCTTTGGGTATCGTGACAGTCTCATGGGCCGTTTCTTCATCCGATGCAGATTTATATCCCTCCATGCTTGTTTCCTCCTGGGTAACCGGTTGAGGTTTTTCCAATTCATCCGTTCCGCTGTCACCGGTTGAATCAAGTAGTTTGTCGTTTACATCTTCCTGGATCTCACGATTCTCAAAAACCCACCCGTCCGTTTCTGTAAATAAATCAAACTGGTTCCCGGCATCGACCGGTTGGCCTATCAAATCATTGACCATTACCTGCGGTGCCTCCCCTGCATCCAACACACCCCTTTCCTGGATTGGGACAGGGATAGGTTCTTCCTCCACTTCATCCGTTTCAGGGAAGGTGACCTGTTCTTCATCAATCGACAATTGGGCAGATGCCGCGCGGGTCTGGTTGCGGATCTCGCTCAAGGGATGCCGGGAGTAGTTAATGGTGCATAAAACCAGTGAACCGGATATGGTGCTGACATAGAGCAGGAATTTTTCCTGTTTTGGCCCAAGCCTTACATAACGTGCCATATCCATGGCGTTCCCGCCCTTTTGGGCCTCACCGACAGCTCTTTCAATCTCTCTTAGGTCGGCTTTTGATAATTCACCTCTCCGCTTCCAGGCCCGGCTGTCTTTCAGAATCAGGATCGCATGATAATCTCCCTGCAACAGGTGATCAGACAGCCAGTCGTCGATGGTACTCTGATCCTCTTTTGTAGAAGAAGCAGCAGATGAATCGATCAATGATGCTTCAAGCTCTGGTTCATCAGGCTCAGTTGAATCTGCAATTTCTGATTCAGACAGTTCCGGGCTTTCGGTATCCATCCTGGGTTCGGTGCTGTCGGAAACCTCGGATGGAAATTCTTCTAACTGGTCTGATGTTTCCATCTGATTAGGTGCAGTTTGATCATCCGTATCTTCGGGCATTTCGCTCAAAGCCGGGATCACAGGCGACTCGTCATCGTCTGAAATCCCGGACAGGAATTCCTTAAATTGCTCATCCGATTTTTTGTCATCGTCATTCGAGGGAGGGAATTGGTTAAATTCTTCGTTCATCTTGAAGGTCTCTCTATGAATAATTTGCGCCGATGGTTATATGGATACCGTTTCAGAAACACGGAAAATCATTGCTGGAACAGTATCTATCTCAATTATCAGGTACAAATATGAATATTGAGTATGCCCTCTCTTTTTCATATTTGTTGAAATCGATTTTCTGTACCAATAAAAGTGTATCATGGTGCTGATTCATAAGCAATAGCCATAACAGGTAGGAGTATTCTGAAAACAATTCGCTGTGACACAGTCTGCTGTTACACAGTCCGTTGTTCCATGGTCTGCTTCTCAAATGGTTCCAAATATGGCATAATGAGACATTCTTTTGTAGCCAGAGGTGACTGTGGGATTCAACAAGCTTTGTATATTGGGATTGGGATATATCGGCCTGCCGACCGCCAGTACATTTGCCACTCACGGTATCCAGGTTATCGGGGTCGATACCAATCCGAAGATCATCGAAGGGCTGCGCAATGAAGAAATTCACATCCATGAGCCCGGATTAAGAACGTTAGTCCAGGCTGCAATTCATTCCGGCAATTTACTTGTTCGTTCAACACCGGAACAGGCTGATGCGTTTATCATCGCGGTTCCAACCCCTTTCTATCCGGACAATAAAAAAGCAGATATGCGCTATGTTACAGCCGCGACTGAATCCATCGTACCTCATCTCAGGCCCGGCAACCTGGTGATTCTTGAATCCACATCACCACCCCGAACAACGATTGACCTGATTGCACCCATTCTGGAACGATCAGGCTTAAAAGCCGGTACTGATTTTTATCTGGCCTACAGCCCGGAAAGGGTGTTGCCGGGTCGGATATTGCAGGAATTAATTGAGAATGCAAGGGTGATTGGCGGGATAGACCGAATATCAGCGGAAAAAGGTCGTGATCTTTACCGGATATTTGTGCGTGGTGACATCATTCTTTCGGAGGCCACAACGGCCGAGATGGTAAAGCTGATGGAAAATACCACCCGCGACATTAACATTGCCATTGCCAATGAATTCAGCAGGCTGGCTGACCGGGTGGGAATTGATGTGTGGGAAGCCATCGAGATTGCCAACCGCCACCCTCGTATCAACATCCTCAAGCCAGGCCCGGGTGTGGGCGGGCATTGCATCTCGGTGGATCCATGGTTCCTTGTAGAGGCAGCACCGGATTTGGCTTCATTAATTTCCACAGCCAGACACGTAAATGATGGCCAGCCGCATTTTGTGGTGGAGCTGGTCAGACGGGCGCTGGATGGCGAGCTGAAAGGTAAACGTATTGCAGCGTTGGGATTGGCCTTCAAGCCGGATGTGGATGATTTTCGGGAAAGCCCGGCCGTTGAGGTGGTCAAGCTTCTTGTGGAAGCCGGAGTGGAAGTGAAAGGGTATGATCCCTATCTGAACGGTTTGCAAATTCCGGGTGTCCCATTATATACAGAGCTTGCCCCGGCCGTGAAAGATGCCGATCTGCTTCTGGTATTGGTAGCACACAAAGAATTGTGCAATCTTGAGATCGACCGGCTTCAAGAGATGACCCCGGCCAGGAAAATTTTGGATACTGTCAATATATCTGGCAACAAAAATTTTGAACAATCCGGTTTTGTTTTGTACAAATTGGGTGTCAACCGCCGTACTCAATAAAACATTATCCTGTGACGAACCTGTTTGATAGGATCGAAGCAATATAAGCGACGCATATTTGCTGAACACCATGGCGGGGTATACTAATATCTGAGGAACGATTCTTTGCGAATACTATCCATATTTGGCACACGGCCTGAAGCAGTAAAAATGGCCCCGGTCGTCAAGCTGCTTGAGCGGACTCAGGGCATTGATTCGCTGGTCTGCGTTACGGCACAGCATCGTGAAATGCTGGATCAGGTGCTTCACCTCTTTCAGATTCACCCTGATTATGACTTGAACCTGATGCGGAACAACCAGAGTCTGGCAGGGTTGACGGCAGAAATTTTTACCAAACTGGATCCCCTTTTGGCCGAGACTGCTCCTGACTGGATTTTAGTCCAGGGGGATACAACCACGGTCATGGCGGCCGCTTTACTGGCTTACTATCGCCGGATCAAGGTGGGGCATATCGAGGCCGGCCTGCGAACCGGCGATAAATGGCAACCTTTTCCGGAGGAGATCAACCGGCGGGTGGCGGGAACCGTTGCCGATCTGCATTTTGCGCCCACAACCGTCAATCGGGATAATTTGCTCCGCGAAGGCGTGGAAGATTGGCGGATTCACGTTACAGGAAACACGATTGTGGACGCGCTCTATGAAATCATGCGCCATACTCCCCCGGAGAGCATTCAAAAATTGCTGGCCGATTTGCGGATTGGCAAAGGATCCAAGAAACTGGTGCTGGTTACCGCTCACCGGCGGGAAAATTTTGGTCAGCCATTGGAAGAAATCTGTGCTGCTCTCCGCCAGCTTGCAATGGAAAATGATGAAATTGAGCTGGTCTATCCGGTTCACTTGAACCCCAATGTTCAGGAACCTGTCCACCGCCTGTTGGGTGGTGTAAAAAATATCCACCTGCTGGAACCGCAGGATTATCTTCCCATGGTATTTTTGATGCGCAATGCAAGTTTGATCCTGACCGATTCGGGGGGTGTTCAGGAAGAAGCGACCGCATTGGGTGTACCTGCCCTGGTGCTGCGGGAAGTAACCGAAAGGCCTGAAGGGATCCAGGCGGGTATCCTGAAGCTGGTGGGTACAGATCGGAAGCGAATCGTTGAGGAAGCCAGCCTGCTGCTCAAGTCGCCGGCAGTACAAACGGCCGGCGTTGGAAGAGTTAATCCCTATGGAGATGGCTGCGCCGCAGAACGGATTGTGAATATTCTGTTGCAGCAAAATGATCCCAAAACGGAGGGTGGCCTATCCCACACCCAATAATTGACCGTAAAGGTATCTGTATTCTCCCCGTAATGAATGGGATTGGAGGTCCGGTTTCCTTCCGTTATCGTCTGGAAAAAGGATTGATTGAACGTGGCTACAAGACGGTGTCTTCGCCTTTGACAGCGGATTGCAGCGCGGTTCTTGTGATCGGTGGTACAAGCCGGCTGGATATACTCTGGCGGGCCCGCCAACGCGGTGTGCGGATCGTGCAACGCTTGAATGGGATGAACTGGATGCATCACAAGACACGGGTTGGCTGGAAATATGCCCTGCGCTGTGAGTACAACAATCGATTACTGGCCTACATCCGGCGCTCCCTGGCTGACCGGATTGTCTACCAAAGTGAGTTTGCCAAGAGCTGGTGGCAGACAGTGTATAAAACCACCCAATCTCCCAGCCAGATTATTTACAATGGCGTCGATCTGGAGCAGTACTCTCCCATCGGCGCAGGCAGTCCTCCGGACGATCATATCCGGCTGCTTCTGGTTGAGGCGCATGTGGGGGGCGGTTATGAACGAGGATTGGAAAACGCCATCCATCTGACAAGAGCCCTGGCTCTTTCAGGATATGACAATGTGGAGCTGGCAGTCGTTGGGGATGTACCGGAAACCTTAAAGACCAGGTGGAATAATAATGGAGGAACTTCGATTAACTGGATGGGCGTACTTCCCCGTGACCGAATACCAGAAATTGACCGCTCTGCGCATTTGCTGTTTTCATCTGATCTGAATGCAGCCTGCCCCAACTCGGTTATTGAGGCGCTCGCGTGCGGTTTGCCGGTAACCGGCTATGCGACAGGTTCTCTGCCGGAGCTTGTGCAGGGAGATGCCGGCAGGGTGGCTCCCTACGGAAGCAATTACTGGAATCTGGAACCGCCCGTTGTTGACGGGCTTGTACAGGCTGTACAGGAAATTCTGGGTGACCTCCCTCACTTTCGTGAAGCTGCCCGCCGCAAGGCAGAGGAAAATTTCTCAGCGGATAAAATGGTCGATGCATATTTGCGTGAATTGACAGGTGAAGATTAACGCGCTACCATGCACCAGTTAATTTGCACAATGGGAAGCGGAAAATATTCAGCTTTCGGGATCGAATGAGGTCAAGATTGCTTCTTTTCCGCGTTGAATTTCCCATGGGTAAATAATATACGCGTCGGTGATGGCCGCATAATAATCCGGGCGCACCGATCCAAACAAACTGCGGTGGGGGTTAAAATGCAGCACGCAGGTATAGGGTTTCGCTGAGGCTGCCGCCAGCCGATTTTTCACCGCTGTGATGGTTCTTCCCGAACCCCATACATCATCCACGATCAGGATGTTTTGCGCCATCACTTTTTCAGCGGCAGGAAACTGGATGAATTTGGGCCATGCCAGCAAACGACTTTCCTTGTTTCTTTTTTCTTCAGTCTCGATCTCGGCCGGGAAATCGACGGAAGCTGTATAGATGGAATGGGTGTGCAAGTATTCTGCAAGCAGGCCGGCCGGTACAATGCCTCCGCGGGTGATCATGACGATCGCATCAAAATCAATCTCAAATTGGGGAATGAGGTGATCAATTAGGTTATCAACATCAAGCCAGGTAAGCAGTTCTTGCCGAGTATGCATCTTGTTCTCACTATATGGAGTGTTTAAATTATACATCACGCGGTGAGGTAAAATTCTCCTGTGGAATATCTCAATCTTTTAGTTCTTTGGTATTCAAGAGGGTGAATGATGCAAAAGTTGACCATCGGGCAGGTTGCCAAACAGGTGAGCATGCATACCTCGGCAATCCGTTTTTATGAAGAAAAGGGGCTGCTCACGCCTGCCCTAAGAAATGAATCCGGGTATCGCCAGTACGATGCCAGGGTTGTGGAAGAGCTGCGTTTGATCCAGCGGGCACAGCAACTGGGATTTTCTCTTTCCGATATTCATACTTTGCTGCAGGGATGGCGTGAAGGGAATCTGGATCAGCAGTCGTTCATCGACACGGCGGAGGCCCGCTATCTGGTTCTGGAGCGCGAGATAACCGGATTGCTTGCCTTACAGCATGAACTCGGGCTGTTTTTACAGGATATATATGAAACCAGCCCCAAGACAGCTCCAGCGACGTTGTTAACAGAACTAATCGATCACATTTGTCTCAATCCACTCAACAGATCTGACCGGAAAGCGTTCGACCGCCTGTTGGAGAGGGTCGGCTGTCATTTGACATCCAAAAGCGCACGTGAATTGATGCACAACCTTCGTCACGAACATATCCATGTCTGGAACGAAGGAGATGCCTATACCATCCTGGTTGTCAGTCAGGATCCAAAAATTGGCGAGATTTTACAGCAATTTACGCAGATTGCTTCAGATTGTCAGGTAGATCAACATAACCACATGGTTTCCCGTCTCGCGCATGACAGCTCAGGTTATCTGCTTTCAATTCAGGGAGAACACGCCTTTATTATTGCACGCCTGTTCCTTGAAATGGATGGAAGCTCCAGTTCAAAGCCATAAATCCAAAACACCCTGTTCAAAATTAACTGTCAAACAGGTTATTTTCCCTCTTGACCTTCAATACGAGTTGAAGGTTTACAATGTTTTCAATGTGAACCTACAAAACGGCAGGCTCAAAGAGGAAACTGCAATGGAAGAAAAGCCTTCGATCACGAATTCAGGGAAAGTCAGAAATTACAAAGTCAACGGTATGAATTGCTCTAGCTGTGCCCAAACGGTTGAAAAAGGGGTTGCCCTTCTAAACGGTGTCGAATCGGTGCAAGTTAGCTATGCAACCCAACAAATGAGAGTGACCGGAAAACCGGACGAGGAAGAGATCATCGCGCGGGTCAAGGAATTGGGATACGAAATCAACAGGGAAGAAAAAGAAAAAACCGCGACAAATCCAACCCCCAAACCACGTTTCTGGAATTATATAAAATCCCGAGACGATTTTCGATTTTTCCTGGGTGGCCTCGTTTTCATACTTCCGGGGTTGGTTTTGCAGGAATTTATGGGTCGGGAACACTGGCTGATCGATGTCTGTTCGATCCTTGCCCTGCTGTCAGCCGGCTTCCCTGTTTTTCGCAGCGCGTGGAAATCGGTCACACTCACCCGCGAGTTGAATATTAATGTTCTCATGACCATTGCAGGGGTTGGTGCTGTTCTGATTGGCGCATATACCGAAGCGGGTATGGTGATGGTGCTGTTTATGTTGGGTGAAATGATCGAGGGTTATACCGGCGAGAAATCACGCCATGCGATTCGCAGCCTGATGGAGCTGGTTCCCCAGGAAGCAGCAAAACTGACCCGTAATGGCGATCAGTATCAATCTGCACTGGTGCCGGTGAATGATCTTGTACCCGGTGATTTGATCCTGGCAAAACCGGGTGAAAAAATTCCAATGGATGGCATTGTAAAAGAAGGTTCTTCCCATGTAAATCAGGCCAGCATTACCGGCGAGAGCCGCCCGGTTGATAAAATGACAGGTTCGCAGGTGTTTGCAAGCAGCATCAACGGGGAAGGGGCGCTGGTGATTGAGATTACCCGCCTCGTGGAAGACAATACAATCAATCGAATGATCCGCATGGTTGAGGAAGCCCAGGAAAAGAGAGCACCTTCCCAGAGATTTGTGGATCAATTTGCCAGGGTCTATACACCCATCGTTGTTGCAACGGCTTTTTTAGTGGCGATCATTCCACCGCTGCTGTTTAACCAACCGTTTTTCAATCCTGATGCGAATACACATGGGTGGTTGTATCGCGGGTTGGCGCTGTTGGTAGTCGGGTGCCCATGTTCGCTGGTAATCAGCACGCCGGTCAGCATTATCAGCGCCATCAGCAATGCAGCCCGTCAGGGAATTCTGATCAAAGGCGGTATTTTTCTGGAGGAGCTGAATAAAATCAAGGTATTTGCTTTTGACAAAACAGGTACTTTGACAGAAGGAAAACCCGTTGTTGTTTCTTTCAGTTCTGTGAATTGTGTTGATCCGGAGGATCTGGCAGCTCTCAAGGATCAGCAAACACAGGTGAAGATGGGGCATCTGAAGCGCTGCCAGAGTTGTTCGGAGCTGTTGGCGGTGGCCGGCGCCGTAGAGGAGTATAGTGAACACCCGCTGGCAAAGGCCATCGTTTCTGCTGCAAACCAGACCGATCTGCAGGGCAGATATCAGGCTGCCGATGTGCAGGCTTTGGCCGGAAAAGGCATTCAAGGCAAGGTCAATGGCCAGGATATTCTGATTGGAAGCCACCGGTATTTTGATGAAAATGGCTTTACTCACGATTCTTTCTGTGAACAGGCATCACAGGATGCCCGGCGTGGGTTGACACCCATCATGGTTGGCAGGGATGATGATTATATCGGAACCATCACAGTTGGTGATACACTCCGGCCAAACAGCAAGAATGCCATGAAACGTCTCAAATATTCAGGTCTTCATTCCACCATTATGCTGACCGGTGATGAGATTGAGGTGGCAAAAGCCATTGCTCCTGCTGTGGGGGTCGATACATACCAGGCTCAATTGCTGCCCCAGGAAAAAGTAGAGGCAGTACGCTCCCTGCAAGCAAAATACGGCAAGATTGCCATGGTCGGTGATGGGATCAATGATGCACCAGCCCTGGCTGCGGCGGATGTCGGCATCGCCATGGGCAGTGCCCAGGGAGGAACTGATCAGGCAATGGAGACTGCTGATATCACCTTGATGAGCGACAATTTGGGCAGGCTGGCTTTTCTGCTGAGGTTGAGCAAATCCACCATGAATACCATTTATTTCAATGTTGCTTTTTCGATTCTGGTAAAGTTGGCCTTCTTTGTTTTAGTCATCATCGGTTATGGAACCATGTGGATGGCCGTTTTTGCAGATATGGGTGTCACATTGCTGGTTACCGCGAATGGTCTGCGGCTGTTGAAGAGACCGGTACCCCTGGATCAGGAAGCTGCCTGAGCCGGATTACGATAGATAAGGTTGTTCTGTTTTACGAAAAGGGGCTGTGTGTGTACCTGTCAAATTCCGGGAATGGTTTACATCAGAGAGATTGTTAATCTTTCTGCCGGATCACGGCCAAAGTTCCAATGATGATGATTAAGAGCAGCAGAATAGCTCCAAAGATTAAACCCATTGTATATTCAGAGTTCGGTTCGATTACTTCAGTTGGAGTTGCAGGGATGGGTGTAATCGATTGGGTGATCTCAGGGGTTGCAGAGGTTTGAAGAACCGGATTCACATTTTCATTTCCTTGTGAACCCATTGCAGACAGGATAGCGAGCATGGACAAGACAAGGAAAATCGTTGTACGCATCGAAAAACGGGGCTGCGCCGCATTGGGATGAGTGGTGAAGGGATTGGATGAATCAGGCATAATCATTTAATCTGTATTAATTTTTTCGGCTGCCAGGCGCGCAGCCTCGGAGGGTTGGGCCTGCTTGATGATCACATCGTATACGGCCTCGTTTAAGACAGGGCCAAGAAGATTTAGAATTTCATTCGAGGGCTGACTAACAGCCGAGATTGTCGCCTGACTTAGCAGTGCAGTGCGAACAGGATTATCCCCTTCTGACAGGCTGGACGGGCGGACAGGCAGATACCCTGTCGATGCAGTCCACTTTGTCTGAAAATCAACATCTGTCAAATGTTGCATGAGCTCAAGATCCAATTCCATTCTTTCCGGAAAGGGGTCGGCCAGGGCCCATAC
Source organism: Chloroflexota bacterium (assembly GCA_021372725.1). Lineage (GTDB taxonomy): Bacteria > Chloroflexota > Anaerolineae > Anaerolineales > Anaerolineaceae > JAJFTV01. The sequence continues at coordinate 67,239 of JAJFTV010000088.1, forward strand.
CCATCCGGAAACGATGGTCACAGGTTCATTTTCCAACGGGGGTATGATTAACCCAAGTACATCGGGCGATTCTTGTGAAAAATAATCAGACATCCAGCAAACAGCCTGGTCGGTGGATTTTTCATCGAATGCGATCCAAACCCGTTCGTCGTTTGAGTAATCCATGACGTTGGGAAGAATTGATCCTAATTCTACGGCTGCCGCATAAAATTCAAGGACTTTCTTCAAGGTTTCAGCATCCAGATATGGTTTATTCTGTTCATCATATAAAGTTCCTCCTGCCGAAAGGTAGAGGTTAACGGTAAACAAGGCCTGTGGGTCCGCCGCAGGGAAAAGCAGTGGATGGTCGGCTGAAAGGAATGGTTCCCAATTTTCTGTCAATGGTTTGATATCGGTTGATCTGACGGCCAGTATCATCGCGTCAGCAGTAAATGGCAGCCCATAGTATTTATTTTGAAAAAGGGCCAGTTCCCGGGCATAATCGTACCAGTCATCCTCTTCCAACATGGATTGGAGATATGGCGGGGATTGTATCAGGGTGCGCATTGCTGCAATCTCAAGATCATTATGCGGCATCAAAACTAATGAAGGGGCAACCCTGGGTGCGATGGCCAGGGTTTTCTCCAGCGATGACAGGATGCCTGCCGGTCCATTTGACTCTTTTACCCGCACATCAATTTCTACACCAGGGTGATCTTGTGTAAACGAATCGAGCTGCTGCTGCAAGAGTGACCCTGAATTGCTGCCGGATGGATTGAATTCTGGAGGAACCCAGATGATCACACGATCCATCAAAACAGATCGGGGCAATTCCGTTTCCGGCTGTTCGGCCATTTCAGCAGTGGGAGTTGTGGTAGCGATCTGAAATTTGGTGGGCGTGTGACTCGCCTGGATGTTTTGATCTACTGGCAGGAGGTTACAACCAGGAAAAAAAATGGATGCAAGTAGAATAAAGGCGAATGCGACGAATTTTTGTTTTTGCATCATTATTTTTTTATGTAAACAGCAACCGGGGCTGCGGATAGATAGGAGACAATTTGAGTAGCCGTAGGTTCCGGTGTGGATGTGTCCGGCAAGGTTGGAGTCGATGTGTCGGTGGGTGTGAATGTGGCCGTGCCTGTATCCGTGACTGTGGGGGTGGGTGTGATGGTGGGTGTAAAGGTGGAGAAGGGCGTATAAGTGACAGAAGCCGTCCAGGTTGCAGTCAATGTTTTTGTAGGATTTGCCTGAAGTGTTGCTGTGGCGGGCTGTAAGGTCTCGGTTACAGGCATGGTCTGTGTCGCGGATACAGAGGGAGAGGGCGTAGAGGGTGTAGGTGTAATTGAACTGTCTCCCCGTGAACTATACAGCAAAATAATGCCAAAGCAATAGCATGGCAGTGTGAGGATTATGATTATTATGAACAGTGTTCTAATCCGTTGTTTTTGGTCAAGCCCGGAAAACATGCATTATTCCTTTAACCTTTGATTGATCATAACATCCTCATTCTGTGAAGGCAAGGTCATCTGCTCTGAGGGATCAGGCTGAATGCAGACAATATCCATTCGCCTATCAGAACGGCTACTTTTTTTCATCCAGCATGGAATTTCTGGCGTGGCTGACAGCCTTGTACAGGTTTTCAGCCTTGAGTTCCGAGAGCGTATAACAGGGTGCCTTTAAGTGATCTGCCAGTGATTGTGCCAGACCCTGATCGAAGGCGGCGTGTTCCATGTTAATGACCACGCTGCGAAAGTGATCTGCGGCGATCATTTCAGCAATCTGGTTTGCTTCCTCCTGGGGTGGAAGACGGCCGATGGATACATTTCCGGCGCCATCGGTAAGAACGATGAGAATGGGAACGACGTCCGGGTGAAGGTTTCGTTCCTGGAGCAGTACCTCATACGCAAGCTGTAGTCCGGCGGAAAGGGGAGTTTTTCCTCCTACCGGGATGTCTGAAAGGGCCCTTTCAGCCAGGATGACAGAGTTGGTTGGGGGGAGAATCAGGTGTGAACGATCTTTTTGGAAGACGACCAGACCAACCCTGTCCCGCCGTTGGTAAGCATCGGTTAGCAAGGAAAGGATTGCACCCTTGGTCGCTGACATTCTCTCCGCGACGGCCATCGACCAGGAAGCATCCACCAGAAACAGCACGAGGTTGGCCGAGCGACGTACCCGCACCTTATTCATATAATCAGAACGGCGGATTGAAAAGGCTTTGCCATTGCGGGCTGCTTTTCTCATTCTCTGATAGGGAGCGGCAGCCCGAATGGTGGCATCAAAGGCAAGGTCATAAGGCTTTTCATCAGCAGGTCTGGCCTGGATGTAGCGGCCGCGTTTGTTATCGGAATGTGTTTGTGATCTCCGGCCTGAATTTCGGCGTGTCATTTGATCCAGCGGAGTATCCAGCCGCCGCGGGCTGAATGTTTCGCCCGTACGAACAGTTTTTCCCCCGTCCCACCAATAGTTATCGTGGTCAGGAAACACGTTTTTGGGTGATGGCTCCATCTGGTCAGGGTTAAAGGATTCCTGTTCTTCTTCGCCCTCAATTAATGTTTTTTTTTAGTTGTACCTTGCTCTGAAGGCTCAGGAACTTCCTCCTGCTGCTCGTTGGTTGTCGATTGACCTTTCAGTTGTTCGATCCGTTCCATTAACTGGTCCGGAGTGATTTCACCCTGATGGAACGGGCCGCGTCGAATACGGTGTGGCAGTGCGAGTTCGGCGGCCAGGGCAATATCACGGTCGTTGATGCGAGTGCGTTTTTCAAATGCAGCATGCGCTCGGGCGGCTTTGAGGATAACCAGATCAGACCGGTGACCTTCCACATTGAGTGAAGTCGTCAATGTGGCAATGGAAAGCAAATTGGCGGAAGTAAATTCAACCTTGTCAACCAGGTTGCGTGCTTTTTCTATTTGATCTGATAGTTCCGCTTCTCTGGCCATATAGGATTGTCGAAACGCAGTCGGGTCAGCTTCGAAGCTCAGGTTTCGCTCCATAATATCGATGCGTTCGCGAGCGCTGGGTATACCATGAATTTCCACCGATAATCCGAAACGATCCAGCAGTTGGGGACGCAAATCACCCTCTTCAGGGTTCATGGTACCCACCAGGATGAACCTTGCCGGGTGGGTAAAGGAAATACCTTCCCGCTCGATAATATTCATCCCCATCGCAGCAGAATCGAGGAGAACGTCGACAACGTGATCGTCGAGCAAATTTACTTCATCGATGTACAACAAACCCCGGTTGGCGGCGGCCAGAATCCCCGGTTCAAAGTGTCGTTCACCAAGTTGAATTGCTTTTTCGATATCCAGTGTACCTACCACACGGTCCTCAGTAGCAGAGACAGGCAGGTCGATAAACGGCGTCAGACGGGTTGTGTAGGGAATGTTGTTGCCGGAATAGAATCGTTCCTGGCATTCAGTACACCAACCGGATGGGTTTTTTGGATCACAGCCAAAGCGGCAGTTTTCGATCACATTTACGTAGGGAAGTAGAGCGGCAAGCGCCCTGGCGGCAGTAGATTTTGCAGTACCACGCTCTCCCCGAATAAGTACGCCGCCTATCCGTGTATCGACAGCATTGAGGATTAAGGCACGCAGCATGCGTTCTTGTCCAACGATGGCAGTAAATGGGTAAATGACTGGCATAGATTGTATTATTTCCTTCAGCCTTATTTTATGCTCTGCAAGTTTACCATTTAAGACCCTGTTCGACAACCTGTTAACGAGAGTGTTGAAAAAATAGAAAAAATGTTGTTCAGGACTATGTCATTCATCCTGATTTACGAATAAAAAGTTATCTTTCTAAAATCAATAAATGCACTGTTTATCCGGTAGTGTATAATGAACCCGTAAAATTATTTCGAGGTATCTGAATGAAACGAAAATTTCGAATTCTGATTGCCAAACCTGGCCTGGATGGACATGATCGCGGTGCCAAAGTTGTCGCACGAGCCTTACGCGATGCGGGCATGGAAGTGATCTATACCGGACTTCGCCAAACCCCTGAAATGATCGCCGCGGCTGCCTTGCAGGAAGATGTGGATATGATCGGTCTCTCCATACTTTCTGGCGCGCACATGTCACTTGTACCCCGCGTGGTTGATCTGGTGAGAGCCAACGGCCAGGATAATGTGTTGATCTTTGCCGGCGGCATCATTCCCGAAAAAGATGTTGAAGAACTCAAAGCAGGCGGGATTTATGAGGTATATGGCCCGGGCACTTCAACGACCCAGCTCGTGGAAGAAATCAGCAAAGCCCTGGAAGCTAAAATCGTCGAGAACTGAGTGAATTTATTTCATGGATCTGGTTCAAAAAGTCCTGTCCGGCGACAAGCTGGCGCTTGCGCGATTAATCACCCAAATTGAAAACCAGACCGAAAGGGGTCTTGAAATGCTGGATGAGCTCTTTCCGTATACCGGAAGAGCTCATTTCATTGGCATAACAGGCTCGCCCGGAGCAGGCAAGTCATCACTGGTCAACCAACTGGTGCAGCAGCTTCTCATCCGCCCTGATAAACCGGATGCCCGTATTGCGGTGATTGCTGTGGATCCAACCAGTCCTTTCAGCGGAGGAGCTGTGCTGGGAGATCGTGTCAGAATGCGCGATCTGATGACGAACCCAAGGATTTTCATCCGTTCGATGGCATCCCGGGGCGCTCTGGGGGGGTTGGCGCATACCACCAGCCTGGTTGCACAGGTATTGGATGCCGCCGGATTTGAAACCATTTTGATCGAAACGGTCGGCGCAGGCCAGACTGAAGTGGATATTGCAAGGCTGGCTCACACGGTTATTGTGGTGGAGGCCCCCGGTATGGGCGATGATATTCAGGCGATCAAAGCCGGTATACTCGAAATCGCCGATATTCTTGTTGTCAACAAATCGGATCACTTCGGTGCAGAAAATACGGTTTCAGCACTGCGCGCCACATTGGAACTGGCTCGCCTGGGGGGGAAAGATGCACTGCATGATGGGCGTGTTTTGGCGAATGGGGCGCAAGAAACAGGGGAAATGGAAGATTCTGTCTGGAGGCCTCAGGTATTGCAGACCATCGCCACCCAATCATCGGGGATCGATATTCTCCTGGATGAAATAAACCGGCATCGTGCTTATCTAACCGCCCACCATTTACGAGAGCAAATGGATAACCAACGCATGATAACGGAATTCAATTGCTTGATGAAGGATCAATTATATAATTCCTGGCTCGACAAGACGCCTAAAAACCAGATCGATGCCATGCTGGGTGAGATCGAAAAGAGAAAAATATCACCGCACCGGGCTGTTAAACAAATGTTGGGAGATGTTTGCCCCTGTCATGATAAAAATTGAAATTGACAATAGACTTGTTTTTAGATATTCTGAAATAAGAAACGCCTGAAACGAAGGATGGAGCGAAAGGAATCTCGGAAATGCATCGGCATGAATTAATGTACGGAGATATAAAGTTATACGCTGGCACGGCCAGTAAAACGCTCGCAGCGAGTATAGCCCGCTATCTTAATATCAAAGTGTGCGAGCATGAAGTGATTGATTTTCCAAACGATAATTTGTTCATTAAGCTGAACAGCAGTGTGCGTGGGCAGGATTGTTATGTAATCCAGTCTACAGGAACTCCTGTGCATCGCAATTTAATGGAAATGCTGATCACCCTTCAAACGCTGCGCCTTGATTCTGCCGCACGCGTTACGGCAGTGGTACCTTATTTATGTTATGCGCGTTCAGATAAAAAGGATCAGCCGCGTGTACCCATTACAGCCAGGTTGGTGGCCGATATGATCGAAGTGGCTGGTGCAGACCGCTATGTGACCATGGATTTGCACGCCGGGCAAATTCAGGGTTTCTTTTCCATCCCGGGCGACGTCCTGACTGCTTTTTACCTGATCAACGACTACATCATGACACTCCGGGGTAAGATGGAGCGTCCGGTTATTGTTACGGCAGATTTGGGCTTTGCCAAAAAGGCCAGGAATTTTGCTGCACGCCTGGATACATCGATGGCTTTTGTGGAGAAGCGCCGGATTTCCAACGAATCAAAAGCTGAAGCCATGACCCTGATCGGGGAGGTGTCAGAACGGGATGTGATCATCGTCGATGACGAAGTGGATACCGGTGGATCCATCGTCCATGCAGTGGAAATGGTGAAGGAACATGGCGCCAAGGATGTATACGTAGTATTTGTCCACCCGGTGCTTTCCCTCAATGCGGCGGAAAGATTGGCTGCATTACCGGTTAAACAATTTATCACCACAGATACGATCCAAATCCCGCAGACAAAACTGGCCCATTTTGGGGATAGAATTAAAGTCTTGACGATTGCCAACCTGTTGGGTGAGGTCATCCTGCGTGCCAATCAGGGCCGCAGCGTGGGAGAAATGTTCAACGAATAAAATCTCACCTGGCAAGCACTGTTTTAATGCCCTGAATTCAGGTTTGGACAATGCCAGAATTACCAGAAGTTGAGACGATTGCCCGTTCACTCCGCCAGACAGGTCAGGGGGAGAAACCTGGAATTGTCGGCATGCACATCCATCAAGTAGAGGTGTACTGGAAGCGCACCATTCAGACTCCGTCCAGCGAAGAATTAATCCACCGCATCCCTGGTCAGCGTGTTGAAGAGGTTGGCCGCCGGGGCAAATATTTGTTATTGAAACTGACCCGCGACCATTTAATCATTCATTTGCGCATGAGCGGCGATATACGGGTTGAACCGCTTACCGATGCATCCGGTCAGATCACTCCCCTACGAAAACATGATCGGGTGGCTATGGTGTTTGAGGAAAAATACCGTTTTTCCTTTGAGGATCCCCGTAAATTTGGACGTGTATGGCTTGTGCGAGACCCTGTTGAGGTATTGGGCGGTTTGGGGCCGGAACCGTTCGACCCCCAATTGACGGATGAAATTTTCTTTCACCGTCTGCAATCCTCGCGGCGCCAGCTTAAACCACTATTACTGGATCAGACATTTATGGCAGGGCTGGGGAATATCTACACCGACGAAGCACTGCACCGGGCGCATTTACACCCATTAAGCCTGTCAAATTCTTTACATGAAGATCAATCAGCACAGTTGTTGGCGGCCATTCGCAGTGTTCTTTTGACAGGGATTGAAACCAACGGAGCAAGCATCGATTGGGTTTACAAAGGCGGAAGTTTTCAAAATTCCTTTCAGGTTTATGGCCGTGAGAAAAAAGCCTGTTACACCTGTGGGCATGCCATTGAAAAAATTTCAGTGGGGCAGAGGGGAACTCATTTCTGTCCGGTTTGCCAGCCGCTCAAATAGCTGCCTTTCAAAATTGATTTCATTTTTTGCTTTGTAAAAAAGTCATTTATTTGTAGAATAGTACTATAAAAGCTGCCTGAAGTGAAAAATAGGAGGCTGTCATGGATCCGATATTCATTATCATAATTATTTTTGTTGGATTTTCAATTGGGGGGGTCACAGGTTATCTGGCAGGAAAAAAGAGCAAAAAGCCTGTTGAAAAGACATCGGTGAATTTATCCATGGGGCGTGGATTGGTAAAACCAGAATTCACACGGGAGGGATATCTTTCGTTACTCCGTCTGTTGAGGAAAGATGAAGATGCAGGCCTGGCTACTGAAATCGACGGTGTGATATTTCCCGACCGGAAGTCCCTGCCGGAAGAAACGATCCAGCGGCTCGAAGGGATTGGGCGTGAATGGATGGCATGGTTGGGAGTGAACGAGGGACAAACAGGGCAGTCGGCTCCGGCACCAGCAGCCCAGAACCAATCACTGATACCGCCGGTGAAAAATGTACAACAGGAAAAAAAATTCTCATCTCCATTAATCCAACCTGATGTGCTTGTGGATACTGGATCCAAAAGGATTGAGGCTGAGCAGAACATTAAATTGTGGAGGGCAAAAACCATTGCAGAGCAGATTGATGGTATATTGCAGGAAAAAATCCTGGATTCCGGGCTAACCGGCAAGGAAATCAGGATCTATGAAGACCTGAGCCATAGCGTTGTTTTCCAGATCGGCCTTAAAAACTATCAAAGCCTGGATCAAATTGAAGATCAGGAGGCGCTGCTTATGATTCGTTCCGCGGTCGCTGAATGGGAAAAGAGAACTGCAAATTTGCATCGCCGTTAAGATCAAGTTTGATGGTCACTGATTGAAATATATGCAAATCGTTTGTAATAAAATGAAATAAATTCTTTTCAACCATCAAGAATTTATAGCGGTTTATTAGAATCGCGGTACAATTAATAAATAATGATGATCAGGAGTTTGGATCGATGGTAACCTCGGATGAACGCTTGCGGGTTCTAAGAATGGTTCAGGAAGGCAAAATCAGCGCCGAGGAAGGAATCAAGCTGATGGATGCCCTTGGCGAAAGCGGGCGTGAAAAAGTAAAGCCCGTTGCCGAGCAGAGGCCTGTCAAAAAAACAGCTCGTTGGTTCCGGGTGCGGGTTACCGATCAAATTACGGGGAAAATTAAGGTGGATATCCACCTGCCGATCAATGTTGTCAAAGCAGGCTCCAAACTGGGAGCTCGCTTTTCGCCTGAAATGTCGGGCCTGGACATGGACCAGATCATGGAACACGTGGATGCCGGCACAACCGGTCGTATTTTTGATCTGACGCATGATTCCGATCAGGAATTGGTGGAAGTTTTTATCGAGTAATGAGCCGGAAAACAGGAATTATTCCTCCGCGATCACATCCTCGATGTTGGGAAAGAACTGCTTGAGAGTGCCTTCCACCCATCCATGCAAGGTATTTGTCTGAAGCGGGCATCCCAGGCAGGCGCCCCCTAAACGTACTTTTACGTGTTTTCCATCATAAGAAACGAGCTGAACTGACCCACCATGAAAATGGCTGATGTATGAATCGAGTTGTTCTATCAGCCCGTTAATTTGTTCCTGCTCTGAATATTGCGTCCCCGGTTCTTTCATTTCTCCCACCCTTCTGTATGATCTGCCGTCTTGGACAATACAGAAAGAATCTGTTTTGGCGTTTGATTGAGGCGATCTGCGATAATGCTGGTTAACCTGTCTAAAAAAATTATACCAGCTTCGTCGTTTCGATTGCAAATTTCCAGCAAGTGTTCCTTGCTTAATCCAAAGGCGGAGCCAGGCAGGAGGGCGAAGGCTTCAGAAGTGTAGGTTTCACGCCCGAGAGCCGCAGACCAACCGAATACCCATCCTGGAATGATACTCGAAATGGTCAGAGGTGGGCCGTCGTAAGGTTTGTAACGGATGGATACTTTTCCGGTAAGCAGAATAAAAAGGTTTTTTGCCTCATCGCCTTGATGAAAAATAGTTTCACCGGCAATTATTTGTTTCAGTTCAAACATGGTACCAATCTGCTCGAGTTCTTCGGCAGGAATATCCCTAAAAATGGGCAGGTACCTGAATTTTGATACTTCACTCATGTTACTAATCATACAAATATACCCGAACGCAGGATAGTGAGATATTTCCTTCTTCAGTTGATTTTTATCAATGATTGTTTGGGTAAATCAGGGCATCATTCATGTCAAATATTCATTTTTAGGATGACTGTACGTGAAACACTCTTTGGTTATGTGAGATTGGTCGCTTTTGCCTGTAAAAAATATTCTTCCAGAATGAAGGTGTAACTTTTTTCAGCGGTTATCATCCAATAAAATGTCTGAAATATTCATCATAAGAAGAGGTAAAGAAAATGGAAATTTTGGTTGATTTTCCGGGTGGTGAACGTGTGGATGCACATTTTGGTGGTTTGACTGTCAAAACAAACCAGGATGGCACAGACCCGTCACCGTTTGCGTTATTTCTTTCATCCATTGGTACCTGTGCCGGTATCTATGTGCTCGGTTTCTGTAAACAACGGGGATTACCGACCGAAGGTTTGCGGATTGTCGAGCGTGTCCATCAAAATTCATTAACCCACATGACAGATAAAATTGATCTGGAGATTCAGATACCCGAAAATTTCCCTCCACAATATTATGATGCACTCGTAAAAACAGCCAATTTATGTGCCGTAAAGAAAACCCTTGAGAACCCCCCAAAGTTCAATACCTATACAAAAGTTGTCAATACCTCAGGAAACAAGGATTAGGAAGTTAAAGCATCATGATCACGCCTCTGCGTCAATCAGAGGCTATTTTTATTTCCGCTAAGGTATAATCATGAGAGTGTTTTCTAAAAATACATAAATCAATTCAGCAGGTTGGGGATCACCCTGACCTGGTTTATCTTTTATGCTGTGAGGATTTTATGCGAAAGCCATTTGTTGCCGGAAACTGGAAAATGAACAAGACCGTCAAGGAATCTCTTGCTCTGGTGAGGGATTTGCTGCCGGGAATGGAAGCGGTCACCGGAGTTGAAAAGGTGCTCTGTCCACCATTTCCCTCGCTCTTTGCGGTCTCCACCCTCATTTCCGGGTTGGATATCGGGCTGGGCGCGCAAAATATGCATTGGGAAGCCTCGGGGGCATACACCGGAGAGGTCTCCGCGAATATGATCAAGGAATTATGCCAATATGTCATTATCGGCCATTCTGAACGCAGACAATATTTCGCTGAAACCGATCAGACGGTAAATCGCAAAGTGAAAGCTGCACTGTCTGCGGAATTGATCCCCATTGTTTGTGTGGGGGAGACGCTGGAGCAAAAACAGGCCGGACAAACAGCCGGTGTTGTGATCCGCCAGGTACGGGATGGATTGCAGGGTTTGACCAGTGTGGAAGCCAGCCGTATTGTCATCGCTTACGAACCGGTATGGGCCATTGGCACCGGTCTGGCATCAGGCGGCCAGGATGCCAATGACGTGGTGAAGGATATGATCCGCCCGACCCTTGCTTCGTTGTTCGGCGAAAATATTGCCCAGGCTGTACGGGTATTGTATGGCGGCTCGGTGACCGGAAAGAATGCAGCCGAATTCTTCAACCAGTCGGATATCGACGGGGCATTGGTAGGTGGTGCAAGCCTTAAAGTGGATGATTTCCTGCAAATCATCAAGGCTGCTTTGAAATGAGTTTGCAGATTTTCCAGCTTCACATTTGAATAAATCAAATCATGAGGTGAATCAATGATCGTTGTTGCAAGCACAAATGGGAATGTCGGAATCCGGGAATCCATGCGGGTGCTTAAGGCGGGAGGCTCTGCAATGGACGCTGTTGAAGCAGGGATCAGGCTGGTTGAGTCCAACCCCGAAGATCATTCTGTCGGGTTCAGCGGATACCCCAACATTTTGGGACAGGTCGAGCTGGACGCCAGCATCATGGACGGAAATACCCTATCCACCGGCGCGGTGGGTGCCATTAGAGGGTATGAGCATCCCATATCCATTGCCCGCAAGTTGATGGAAAGCCTTCCGCATGTCATGCTGGTAAGCGAGGGAGCAGAACGTTTTGCAGCAGAAATGGGATTTGAAAAAACAGAACTGTTGGACGATTACGCCCGTACGGTTTGGAAGCAGGGTTTGGATAGCCTGCTGGCCCCGGGGGAATTTGAAAAACTTGATCAACTGACATTGTGGAGATTGATTGAAGCTGCATCGGATCCGGAACGTGTCAACTCGGATTTGTATTTCGCAAACCGTAAACCCGAGAAGGATGCCGGCACGGTGAATTTTATTGCCATGGATGGCAAAGGAGATATTTGCACGGGCGTCAGCACCAGCGGATGGGCGTGGAAATTTCCCGGCCGTCTTGGCGATTCTCCGGTAATTGGAGCGGGCAACTATGCCCATAATAAATACGGGGCAGCAGCCTGTACAGGGATGGGTGAAATGGCTGTCAGGGCAAGTACTGCCCGTTCGATTGTTCTGTATATGAAAATGGGCAAGACCATTGAAGAAGCAGGTGAAATGGCCATGATGGATCTCGACGAGTTGGGTGGCCGATATTTGAGCAGGATGAACATTATTGCCCTTGATCGTTACGGGAAACCGGCTGCCTTTACAAACATGGAGGGCGCTTCCTATTTATATATGACAGATGAGATGGATGATCCTGTCGAAAAACCCAGAATATTTATAGAAACGCATACTACCTGGAATGAGAACTAAATCCATAACGAAACAGGAGCCAAAAGATGATCGCAATTGTAAACGGAAAAGTGTTAACCATCACACAGGGCAGCTTCGATCCGGGCACGGTATTAATCGAAGGCGGGCGTATCGTAGCGGTTGGTGAACATGTCGAGATCCCCGAAGATGCTGAAATCTTTGATGCCGCTGGCAGATGGGTTCTTCCCGGTTTTATTGACGCTCACTGCCACTCAGCAGTTTTTGCTGATGGTGTATCAGGGATAGAGAGTGATGGCAATGAAATGACAGATCCTATCACCCCTCACCTGCGGGCCATTGATGCGGTACACCCGGAAGATATGTCCTTTAAGGATATGGTCGAGGCCGGTGTCACAACCATTAACACAGGCCCCGGCAGCGGAAATTTGATCGGCGGGCAGTGGGTATGTTTGAAGACAGCCCCCAAACCAACCGTTGAACAGATGGTGCTGCTCGAGCCGGCAGGGATGAAAATGGCGCTGGGTGAGAACCCTAAACGCGTGTACGGCAGCCAAAACAAGATGCCTTCCACTCGCATGGGCAATGCTGGTGTATTGCGTAGCGCTTTTGTGGAGACACAAAATTACCTGAATAAATGGGCGCACTATGAAAAAGAGCTGGCTGAATACCAATCAAAAATAGCAGCCGGTGAAAAGGACGTCAAAGAACCTGCAGCCCCGGAACGCAACCTGAAATGGGAAGCTTTGGGCAAGGTTCTCAAAGGTGAGCTGCGAGCCAGGCTGCATGCCCACCGGGCGGATGATATGCTTACAGCAATCCGGATTGCAGAGGAATTTAAATTCAAGCTCACCATAGAACATGCCACCGAAGGATACAAAATTGCCGATGTTCTGGCTGCCAAGAATATCCCTGTGACGGTTGGGCCCATCCTGATGGATCGCCCGAAATATGAGATGCGCGGACTTGATCCACGCAACCCGGGCATTCTTGCCAAAGCCGGTGTAAAAGTGGCCATCCAGACCGATGGTGCTTCATCTGTAAAATACCTGGCCATGAATGCTGCCCTGGCAGTACGGGAGGGGATGCCCATTGATGAAGCCTTGAAAGCAATCACCATTAATGCTGCCGAGATTATCGGTGTGGAAAAACGTGTTGGCAGCCTGGAAGTGGGCAAGGATGCCGATGTTGTGGTTTACGATGAGCATCCATTCAGCTATATGTCCAAACCAGAACTCGTGCTGGTGGATGGCCAGGTTGTCTATCAGAAGCCAAAGGGGTAAATGCAATTCATGTGAGCCTGTCCGTATCACCTGCGGGGATTTATTGCAGGTAATTACGAGCGGTTGACCAGATTTGATCAAACATGTCTTGTGTAAGGCGGCCTGTCTGGGTGTTTTGCCGGCTTGGATGATAGGAAGCCAGCAGCCAGGGCAGGCCATCTTTCAGTTCCACCAGTGCACCATGCGAAAACTTTACTGATTTTGGAATCGAATCGTTAAAAATGGTTGCAATCTGGTTAAAAGCGATCTGCCCGAGCGCCACAATGCCCTGAATGTGCGGCATCAATGCCATTTCTTTGAGTAAAAAAGGCCGGCAGTTCCTGATTTCTCCCGGTAGAGGACGGTTATCCGGCGGGGCACAACGGGCAACAGCCGTAATGAAAACACCTTGCAATGCCAGACCGTCGTGCATGTCGGTTGAGATGGGTTGATTGGCAAAACCTGTCCGGTGAAGAGCGGCATACAAAAATTCGCCGGACGCATCACCGGTAAACATTCTGCCTGTCCGGTTGGAACCATGCGCTCCGGGGGCCAGACCCACCACCAGCAGCCTGGCGCGCCGGTCGCCAAAGCCAGGCACGGGTCTTCCCCAATAATCACAATCATGATAGGCACGGCGTTTGGTCACAGCAACCGATTCGCGCCATTCCACCAGCCGCGGGCACAGCCGGCAGGTGGTGATTTGCCTGTTAAGCTCGGTCCAATCGGCCGTTTCCGTGCTGCCTGTTGGGTTGAGACCATCGGGGGTGATTATGTCTGAAGTCATGGTATTCCTGTCTTTACAGTCTTTTTCCAATTATCACAGCAAATATACAAAGAATACAGGGATAATATAAATTGAACTTGTTCAACTTCAGTTTTTTAAGCTGTCTTTGGCTCAAAAATTTCATAAAGTAAAAAGTAGTTTTCTCAATGGGCTGATATTGACCAAGGGCATCCTTTATGGTTGGATTTTACCCGCCCCCGTGATTTTTGCGTCGTAATAGGGTATAAAAATCACGGAAATAATTTTATCGCCTCCTTCCGGGCCCGGAAGGGGGATGAAGAAATGGAGGTTCCCACATCGAAAAAAACACTAGAGAATCAGCATGGCATCGCCAAATGAGTAAAAGCGGTAGCTCATGTCCACAGCTTGCCGGTAGGCCGAGAGAACCCGTTCCCGTCCGGCAAAAGCGCTGACCAGCATGATCAGGGTGGAGTGGGGCAGGTGAAAATTGGTGATCATCGCATCGACTGCTTTGAATGTATAGCCCGGGGTGATAAAAATGCTGGTTGGTCCCTGGTAAACCCCCACACGTTTGCCTGGAGCAGCATAAAGAGCGGCGGTTTCCAGTGTCCGCACGCTGGTGGTGCCCACCGCAATGATGCGCTTGCCGTTCCGCGAAGCGGTGTTGATCATCTCTACCGTGGAGGCTGGGATGTCACACCATTCGGTGTGAATGTGGTGATCCTGTACCTCTTCCTCGGTCACCGGTGCAAAGGTATCCAGTCCCACGTGCAGGGTCACCCGGGCAAAGTGATTGCCGTTCTTTTCCAGGCTTTCAATCAGCTCGGGGGTGAAATGCAGACCCGCGGTGGGCGCAGCCGCCGAACCGGGGATGTTGGCGTAAACCGTCTGATAACGGTCGGGGTCATGCAGCGGTGTATGGATGTACGGTGGCAAGGGAATCTGCCCGACACGCGGGAGGAATGTCTCAATGGGTTCATCGAAGCGCACCTGGCGTAATGTACCGCTGTCGGGTGAGAGGATTTTCGCGGCGGGTCCGTCATCCACCACCAGGCGGCTGCCGGCGTGGATGTTCTTTCCACCTACCAGCGCTTCCCAGGTGAGGCCGTCAATCCGGCGCAGCAGCAGGATTTCAGCTTTCCCGCCGGTTGGTTTGTGAGCCGGTAAACGGGCCGGGATCACGCGCGTCTGGTTGACCACCAACACGTCGCCGGGCTGTATGAAATCGGATAATCTGGAAAAGATGGAATGTCTTAATTCATCCACACTGCGATCCAGCACCATCAATCGTGAGGCATGGCGCGGTTCCAACGGTGTCTGGGCAATTCGCTCAGGGGGCAGGTCGTAATCGAAGTCGCTGGTTTTCACTTATCGAAAAGGCCGGGCTGGTTTTCCTGAACAAAGGGAATTTCGAGATGCTCATAAGCCAGGCGGGTGGCAATGCGGCCTTTGGCTGTACGCTCCAGAAAACCAAGCTGTAAAAGATAGGGTTCGACGACATCCATGATGGTGTCGGGTTCTTCGCTGATGGATCCGCCGATGGTGCTTAATCCGACCGGGCCGCCATTATATTTTTCGATGATGGTCAATAAAACACGCCGGTCCACTTCATCCAGACCCAGTGAATCCACGCTCATCAGACGCAGCGATTCACTGGCATTTTCAAGGGTAATGATACCGTCACCGCGCACCTGAGCGTAATCACGTGCCCTGCGCAACAGGCGTAACGCCACCCGCGGGGTACCGCGGGCACGGCAAGCGATCTCGTTGATTCCTTTTTTCTCGACTGGAACTTGCAGCAAGTCCGCCGCCCGCTGGACGATTTTTCTCATGGCTTCGATGTCGTAATAGTCCAGCCGGTAGACAGCTCCAAAACGGGCCCGCAAGGGTGAGCTGATCAGCGCCAGGCGTGTGGTGGCACCGATGACCGTGAAACGGGGCAGCTTTAGCCGGAGGGATCGGGCCGAAGGGCCCTTGCCGATGATGATATCGAGCGAGTAATCTTCCATGGCCGGGTAGAGCACCTCTTCGATGGCTTTCCCAAGACGGTGGATCTCATCGATGAAAAGAATATCGCCCGCGCGCAGATTGGTGAGGATGGCAGCCAGATCGCCGGCGCGTTCCACTGCCGGGCCGGATGTAACCTTGATATTGACATTCATTTCTGAAGCCAGTACATAAGCCAGCGTGGTTTTTCCCAGGCCAGGTGGCCCATAAAAGAGGACGTGATCCAGCGGCTCGTTACGCTGCTGGGCAGCCTGTATCAGAATGGAAAGGTTTTCGCAGACCTGGTCCTGCCCGATTACCTCCTTGAGGGTGTGCGGGCGAAGAGCCTGATCGAGTCGGTCATCGGTTTTGGCTTGCGGGGAAATGGGTCTGTCTTCCGGGTTCATATCGATACTGATTATACATCTTGCCGGGATATTTTTGAACCGCTTTGCGGTTCAAAAATATAGCTTTGGAACATAACAACCTTTTCTGCTAAAATCAATATTCGATACACTCATTGCATTTTTCAGGTGGAACCTGAACAGGAGAATAACGAGATGCTTGCCCCATCCAACCCCATGCTGCATGTTTCGACTCACCCACTGGTGAGCCATAAAATCTCCCGCCTGCGTCGGGTGACAACGGATCCGAAAAAATTCAGGGAGCTGGTGCGTGAAATCAGTGCCTTGCTGGCTTACGAGGCGACTCAGGATCTGCAGACCGCGCCGATGAAGGTGGAAACACCTCTTGGTATTGCCGACGCGGCGGAATTGAAAGAGATCATTGGTTTGGTGCCGATTTTACGGGCGGGATTGGGGATGGTGGAAGGGATATGGGAATTAATGCCTTCGGCGGAAGTCTGGCATATCGGTCTGTATCGTGATGAAAAAACGCTCAAACCGGTGCAGTATTACAACAAATTGCCGGTACTGCCCACTGTAGGGGTGTGCCTGATTCTGGATCCCATGCTGGCAACCGGCGGTTCGGCGGTTGCGACGGTGGATATTCTCAAGAATTGGGGGGTAAAACGGATCAAGTTTATCGGTCTGATCGCCGCGCCGGAGGGAATTAAGAATCTCCAGGCTCACCACCCGGATATACCGATCTACCTGGCTGCCGTGGACAAGGGTCTAAATGAGTATGGCTATATTGTTCCCGGTTTGGGGGACGCCGGCGACCGTCAGTTTGGTACAGCGTAACACTATCCTCCAATTTCCTTCATTTTCCGCCTGGCAGGTGTCTCATCCTGATCGAGGTTGTGGCCGGCCGGCTTGAGCGCCACGGCCTGTTCGATCAACGGCAGGACAGGTTCTCCATTGCGGACTGCCGGAAGCAGGGGGATTTCCTCATCGCTGAACAGGCAAGGCCGTAAATTACCATCCGCAGTCAGACGCATACGGTTGCAGGAACCGCAAAAGTGATCGCTGACCGGTGAAATGAATCCTACCGTCCCCAGAGCTCCTTTTAAGCGGTACTCGCGGGCCGGGCCGCTGCCATTCTTCCGAATAACCGGGGTGAGTTCCATGGGTTCCAGTCGGGTCTTTATCTCCGAAACAGGCATAAAGGCTTCTTTGGGGGCCGGAAAACCTTCCCCCCAGTGCATCTGGTTGCCGATCGGCATCAATTCGATGAAGCGCACCGACCACGGATGCTGGTGGGTCAGACGTGCCAGATCCACAAATTCATCATCGTTGATGCCCCGCATGGCCACCACGTTGAGTTTGATGGGAGCGAGATGGCGCTTTTCGGCAGCTTCGATACCCCGCCAGACATTTTCCAGGCTACCATGACGGGTGATCTTTGCGAATTTTGCTTCCTGTATGGTATCCAGGCTGATATTGATCCGCTTCAATCCGGCGCCGGCCAGTTCCTCTGCCTGACCCTCCAGCAGCAAGGCGTTGGTGGTCAGGCTGATGTCATCGATACCGTCGATTTTTGTGATCATTTCAACCAGTTTGTAAAGATCCGGGCGGACCAACGGTTCGCCGCCGGTGATACGCACGGCCTTGACACCCAACCCGGCGAAAATGCGCACCAGCCCGGCGATTTCTTCATAACGCAGGATGGCCTGATGCGGGCGTTTTTCGATACCGGCTTCCGGCATGCAGTACACGCAACGCAAATTGCACCGGTCGGTGACCGAGATGCGCAGGTAGGTGATGGTATGCCCGAAGGTATCTGTCAGCATGATGTGGCCATTGATATGAAGGATCGATTCGTCATATAGATTGTACCATGTGCAAAGGAAGGAGAAGTTTTTCAAGAATTGTAATAAAGAGATTTGGGATCGATTAATCTCACCCATTCTGGTATGATTGGCCTGTTATTTCTGATGCGGTGAGAGACCCGGAGAATGTAGAGGATGTAGTGAGCAAAGAACTGACACAAGAAGAGACATTTATTTCGATTTTACAGAAGCCAGGATTATGAAAGATTATTCAGATAAAAGCATCCTCGCCGTCATGGCTCATCCAGATGACGAGACTTTCGCGATTGGTGGCACTTTGGCACATTATACCAGCCACGGTGCCGTAGTAAACCTCATCTGCACTACACATGGCGAATCGGGTGATGTGAACCCGGAATACCTGGAAAACTATAGCTCGATTGCCGAATTAAGGGAAGCCGAGCTGAAATGTGCTGCCCAAACACTGGGCATACGGCAGGTGATTTTTCTGAACTACCGTGATTCGGGCATGCCGGATACCCCTTCCAATCAGCATCCTGATGCGCTGATGAATGCCCCGCTGGAGCAGGTGGCCGAACAGATTGGTGTCTATATCCGTCAACTTCGACCGAATATTATTATCACGCATGATCCGGTGGGGAATTATTTCCACCCGGATCATATTGCAACACACCGGGCGACGGAAAAAGCCTTCCATCTTGCCGCCGATCCATCTATATCGCTGGATGGCGGCCTGCCGGCCTGCCAGCCTGATGGCTTGTATTTCTACACCATGGCTCGCAAGCGCATGAAATGGCTTTTATGGCTTATGCCGCTGCTGGGCATGGACCCCCGCAAGACTGGACGGAATAAGGACATCGACATGGAAAGGATTTTGAATACCGAATTTCCAATCCATGTCGAGATCAATTTCAAGCCTGAAGACCCGATCCGCGAAGAAGCTTCCCGCTGCCACGCCAGCCAGGGAGGTGGTCACCGCACCATGTCATTTTACGGCCGTTTACGGCGCAGGCTGGCGGCTTGCACCGATGCTTATATGCAGGCGTATCCCCAACCCCAAAACGGACGGGTACGCAGGGACTTTTTTGAGAAGGAATAACCCTTAGATAACCTCAGCTTCCACCAGGGGAATAAACTCCAGCCCGTCCCTGCCGCGTTCCACACGAATCGTATCTCCGGTATGAAACTCGCCGGAAAGGATTTTCATTGCCAGCGGGTCCTGCAATTCGCGCTGGATGGCCCGCTTCAGCGGCCGGGCGCCAAAATCCGGATCATACCCCACATCCGCCAGGTAAAGTTTGGCTTCGGGTGACACGTCGAGCGTATACCCTTGCCCTGCCAGCAAGCGGGTGAGGTGCTGGAGCTGGATTTCCACAATTTTTGCCAGGTGCTCCCGCCCAAGCGGGTGGAAAACCACGATCTCGTCAATCCGGTTAAGAAATTCAGGCCTGAAGTGTGCCTGCAATATCTGGGTGATCTGGTCACGGCTGACCCCTCCGGCCTGTTTGAACCACAGTTCACTGCCCAGGTTGCTGGTCATGATGATCACGCAATTGCGGAAGTCAACTGTGCGGCCTTGACCATCGGTCAGGCGTCCGTCATCCAGCAGTTGAAGCAAGACATTAAATACCTCGCTGTGCGCCTTCTCGATTTCGTCAAACAACACCACGCTGTAAGGGCGTCGTCGAACGGCCTCGGTTAGCTGACCCCCCTCTTCATAGCCTACATATCCGGGGGGAGCCCCAACCAGCCGGGAAACAGTATGCTTTTCCTGGTATTCGCTCATATCGATGCGGATCATGGCGCGCTCGTCGTCGAAAAGGAATTCTGCCAGGCTGCGGGCGAGCTCCGTCTTGCCCACTCCGGTGGGGCCCAGGAAGATAAACGAGCCAATCGGGCGGTTTGGATCTTGCAGACCGGCGCGCGAACGCCGTACGGCATTGGAAATGGCCTGGATCGCTTCATCCTGCCCCACCACGCGTTGGTGCAGACGATCTTCCATGTGCACCAGCTTTTCGATCTCGCCTTCCAGCAGCCTTGTGACAGGGATGTGTGTCCAGCGGGAGATCACCTCGGCAATCTCCTGGGCGTCCACCTCTTCCTTTAGGAGCGGTTGTTTTGACTGGATAGCCCTGAGCTGTTCATCCGCCTTGGCAAGCCGTGCCTGCAGTTGCGGCAGCTCACCGTATTTCAGGCGGGAGGCCTCGGCCAGATCCTGATGACGTTCAGCCTGTTCCATCTTCAGATTGATGCCCTCGATTTGTTCTTTCAACGAACGCAGTTCAGAGATGGCCAATTTTTCGCTTTGCCAGCGCGAGTTGAGTTCCGCAGCCTGGCTGCGCAGTGTTTTGATTTCTTCTTCCAGTTTGCCCAGCCGTTCCTGCGAGCCTTTGTCTTTTTCTTTTTGCAGAGCCTGCCGCTCCATCTCAAGCTGCATCACCTGACGATCCACGGTATCCAGTTCCTGGGGCTTTGAATCGATCTCGGTGCGTTGCCGTGCTGCGGCTTCATCGATGAGGTCGATGGCTTTGTCCGGCAGGTGGCGGTCAGTGATGTAGCGGTTCGACAACGTCGCAGCAGCAATGACAGCGGCATCGGTGATGCGCACACCGTGATGGACTTCATAACGCTGTTTCAGCCCGCGCAGGATGCTGATGGTATCTTCCACCGATGGTTCCTCGATTAGAACGGGTTGGAAACGGCGTTCCAATGCGGCATCCTTTTCGATGTATTTGCGATACTCGTCGATGGTGGTGGCTCCGATCATGTGCAGTTCGCCGCGTGCCAGCATGGGCTTGAGCATGTTGCCGGCGTCCATGGCACCTTCCGCTGCCCCTGCACCCACTACCGTATGCATTTCATCCACAAACAGGATGATTTCGCCATCCGATTCGGTGATTTCCTTTAATACGGCCTTGAGTCGCTCTTCAAATTCGCCGCGGTATTTGGCCCCGGCAATGAGAGCGCCCATATCCAACTGCACCAGGCGTTTGTGTTTCAATCCTTCCGGCACATCACCGTTCACAATACGCTGTGCCAGCCCTTCGGCAACGGCCGTTTTACCGACACCCGGATCGCCGATCAGGGCAGGGTTGTTCTTGGTACGCCGCGAAAGAATCTGGATGATGCGCCGGATTTCCTCATCGCGGCCGATCACCGGATCGATTTTCCCCCGCCGGGCAAAATCCGTCAAATCACGCCCGTATTTCTCGAGCGCCTGATAGGTTTCTTCCGGGTTTTCAGATGTCACACGCTGTGATCCACGTACGCTGGCCAGAGCTTTTAGAATGGCATCTTTGGTCAGCCCGTAACCGGACAAACGTTTTCGTTCGACACTTTCGGTCAGCCCCAGCAAAATGTGTTCCGTGGAAACATAGTCGTCCTGCATGCCTTTGGCATAGCGTTCTGCAGCATCCAATACATCGGAGGCGGGTCGTGAAAGGCTGATCTGGGTATTTGCGCCGTACACTTTTGGCTGTTTTTCAAGGTCTGTCCGAACTTCATTCTGGATTGCCTGAGTACTGCCGGCGATACGGGTCACCAGAGCCGGGATAATACTGTCAGACTGCTGGAGCAGCGCCAACAGTAAATGAGCCGGCTCAATCGTCTGGTGGTTCAATTCGGCGACAATTTTTTGTGAAGCCAGGACGGCTTCCTGGGCTTTTTTTGTATATTTTTCCAGATCCATGTGTCTTCTCCCTTATGGCAGGAAATAAGATTGGCCTGGGTTTACCCCGTCATCTGTATATTCCTGTTCATACAATTCAATATTTTGGTGTAAATTCATACACCTGTTGGATGATAATCTGCTTTTGTAGGAATCAGATCAGAGTATTCTTATATTTTTATTATCAATACCAACAGTCACTTCCCCAGTTCGCTGGCCAGTCCCCAGTATCCTTCAGCACCTTGCAGCAATTCGGCGATTTCGATATGCTCGTTCCGGCAGTGGGCCAGCATGCCAGACGAAGGGCCAAAGATCATGGTTGGAATGCCTGCCACACCGGCGCTGTAGCTGCCGTTAGTACAGAATTTCGCTGTGCCATAAACGGGTTCAATCCCTGCCTTGCGCAAGCCGAGTTTTGCTTTCTCCATCCAGGTTGAATGGCCATCCATCACCCAGGCCGGGTGAAAGTCGATTTCATCCATTTCCAGCCCGGTGTAGGTAGGGAGTTTGATCTGCTGATAGGCTGCGTTCCAATCCGGAAGATCTTTCAAGCCGTTGTGGATTTGTTCCATCACGCTGTCCTGTGTCTCATGCTGCACCAGGCGGCGGTCATAATGCATGAAGAATTCAACCGGGATGGTGGACCGGCTGGGGTATGGGCGGGAAATCCCGTCGATCAGTACCATGATGGCATCTCCCAGGATGTCATCTTTGGGCAACGGCATTTCCTCAAGCCGCTGCATCACCCGGCAGGCCTTGAGGATGGCGTTTTCGCCCAGGTTTGGCACGCTGGAGTGGGCGGGCACGCCGCGCACATCCAGGGTGATCCCGGCCCGTCCTTTCTGTCCGATACCCAGGCAGGCGCCATTGGGCTCACAGATGACCACGAAATCAGGTCTTGTCAATTCGATCACTTTAGCCAGGGCTGCCCCTTCGTGCTTTTCTTCGTTCACGCTGGTGGACATGATGACGGTACCATGAATTTCTGAGCGGGGTACAATGCCCAACGTGACCACGGCGGCAGCCAACGGGCCCTTCATATCCGAGGCACCCCGGCCCCATATTTTCCCATCCCGGATAACCCCTGAAAATGGATCGACAGACCACAATTCAGGGTCCTGTACTTCGACAACATCCATGTGGGCATCAAAAAGAATTCGAGGCCCTGCATGGAGACCTTTACGGGTTGCTGTCACACTGCCGTATGGGTCGATGCTCACCTGGTCGTAATCCAGCGCGCGCATCTTTGCAGAGATGGCCTCGGCCACCGATTTTTCCTGGCCGGACAGGCTGTTGATGCGGATGATTTCCTGGGCAAACGTGACTATCCTGTCTTGCTGCGCTTTGGACAACATGGCAACACCTCATACGAATTTTTATCGGACACTCAGGATTTTACCACTGTGCCAATCTAAACTGAGAGCTGGACACAGGCACAGCGTTGATATTCTAGAAAGGGCATTATAATCGATGGGTATTTTGGTTGTATGGAGCTGAAAAACAACATGTCGAAACCAGAATCGGGAAGTAAACAGCAGTCCATCACAAGCGTGGGCACGATTGCAATCATGTTGATCGTTGACAGTACATTTTTTATTTTTGCCAGGCTGCTGCAACAATATCTACCTGCCCAGCAATCGACATTTTACATGATGGGCACCGGCACCTTGATGGTTGTCATTTATGCCGCCATTAAAAAAAGGCTCCGGTTTCGGATTCTGTATGAAAATCTGGGATTTTTCATGTTGATCGGTTTTCTGGTCGCCCTCTCGACCAACCTGAACTATGAAGCAATGGCATTCATCGACCCGGGTACCGCATCTTTGTTGAACCAGTCCACCATCGTTTTTGGCTTGTTCTGGGGACTGGTATGGCTGCACGAAAAATTGAACCGCCGAGAGGGAATTGGCGCCTTGATTGCCATTGTGGGGGTCATCATCATCACCTTCCAGAAAGGTGATTATTTACGCCTTGGATCTTTATTGGTTCTGATATCCAGTCTGAGCTATTCATTCCATTCTGCCGTGGTTAAAAAATACGGTGATCGTTTCGACTTTCTCGAATTCTTTGCTTTCAGGTTGATATGCAATTGTTTTTTCCTGTTTCTAATGGTGATCTTTACGACCGGTTTGTCTTTGCCTCCGGCGCCGGTATGGCCGTTGTTACTTTTTGCCGCCGCTGTGGAAGTTTGCATCAGCCGGCCTTTGTATTACCTGGTTCTGCGTAAATATCCTTTCAGCATCCTTTCCATTTTGCTGACCTTAAGCCCCATCCTGACAGTCGTCTGGTCGCTTATTCTTTTTGAAACCATTCCCACCTGGATCCAGTTGATCGGCGGGTTGGGAATTATCGCAGGCGTTTTGGTCATGGCAGGTTTTCCGGTGCGGTTGCGAAAGCCGGTTCAAGAAGAGAAACCTGTTCCAGAGGAAATCGCCCGGGTTTGATAGTACCAGAAAATTATCAGGCGCTGGTGATTATCAACGAATGTCGATTTTTACCCTTTTGTTGAATTCGGAATTAATATATAATATTATTGTCATTAAAAACAGAAAAGAGAAATAAATTGTGTAAATATGGTAAATACAATTGATGATCTTGATAAACAAATCGCCGATTTGCTGGCTGAGGATGGCAGGATGAGCAGCACTCAAATTGCCAGAACAATCGGGCACATCACCGAGCGGACAGTGCGCTACCGAATTGAACGCCTGTTGAAAATGGGTGTCATCGAGATATGCGCTGTGCCCATTCCTTCTCATTTGGGTTACTCCGTCAATGCGGATGTATTTGTTGAGGTGGAACCGGGAAAATCGGTGACTGTTGCAAAACAAATCGCACAGTATGAAAATGTCCCCTATGTAGCCTGTTCCACCGGAACCAATGACCTGAGTGTGCAGGTGGTCGCCAGGGACAATGCCGAACTCTTCAGTTTTGTAAACGGAGTTCTTGGGCAAATCGAAGGTGTCCGCAAGACGGTTACATCGGTCGTTCCGATCGTCATCAAAGATGTCTATCGCTGGCGGATTCCTTCCTCTCTGGTGGATGCGGCTGAAAAACATCATGAAAATGGAGGCCTTGAAGACTAACATGACCCAACAACATCAACAAGACAACATCCTTGCTGCCCAACAATACGCCGAAAAATGGCTGGGGATCATCCAACAGGAAAAAGTCGATCCAGAATTAGGCAAGCAGATTATCGAAGAATCCAGGGTGAATTTTGCCGAACATTTCAACCGCGGCTGGCTGGCTTACCGAAAGTCGGTGACTGAAGCCGGCGATTGGGCTGCCACGGAATGGACCGGTTCGGGAGCCATCTTTGAGGACGTTCTCGGCCGCAAGTATATCGACTGCTTGGGCGGTTACGGCCTGATGGATCTCGGCTGGGGGCATCCGGAGGTTGTGGAGGCTGTGATGGCCCAACTGCGCCGAACCCCCATGCCTTCCCAGGAATTGATCGATCCGTTGCGAGGTGCACTGGCCAGATTGCTGGCAATGATCACCCCCGGCGATATCCAGTACAGCTTTTTTGCAGCCAGCGGGACAGAAGCCATCGAGGGAGCCGTCAAACTGGCCAAAATGTATACGAAAAAACCGGCTATGATCTCGGCGGTAAAAGGTTTTCATGGCAAGACGATGGGATCGCTGAGCCTGATGGGCAAAGCGGATTACCGCCAGCCACCGGGCATTTTGTATGGCGGACCGGTCTATCATGTACCCTATGGCGATGCTCATGCGGTGGAACAACAACTGGATATTTGCGACACCGTAGGGATTGGCGTTGCTGCGGTGGTGATGGAGCCTATCCAGGGCGAGGCAGGGGCGATTGTTCCTCCGGATGATTTCTGGCCGCGCATCCGTGAAGCCACACGCAAGCACAATGTCTTGTTGATCGCCGATGAAGTGCAAACCGGCATGGGTCGGACTGGCAAGCTGTGGGGTGTGCAGCATTGGGATGTTGAACCGGATATCATTGCCGCTGCCAAATCATTGGGCGGCGGGGTGATGCCCATTTCTGCCTTCATGTCGACCGAGAAGATTTGGAGTGTGATGATGGATCCCAATCCGTTCATCCATACCACCACCACGGGTGGCAACCCGCTGGCGTGCAGCGCAGCGATTGCTGCCATCCGTGTCACCCTGCGGGAACGCTTGTGGGAACAGGCAGCCCAAAAGGGAGAATATTTAATACCCAAGTTAAAAGAACTGGCTGGCCGTTATCCTGAGATCTTTAATAGCATCACCGGGAAGGGTTTATTGATCGGCATGCACTTCAACAGCCCTGAAATCGGCTACCAGGTGGCAGCCGGATTGTTCAGGCGCGGCGTACTGGTGGCCGGAACACTCACCAGCGCTCATACCATCCGCATAGAACCTCCCCTGGTGATCGAATATGAGACGCTCGATGAAGTACTCAACCGCCTGGAAGATACGCTGGCTGAAGTCCAAAAAAGCATCTCTGCGCCTGTTGCGGAGATGGCTGGATGATGCTGCAAAGCCAACCGCCGGCGGATATTCTGCTGAAGAACGGGGTTGTCTTCACGGCTGACGACCGTCACCCGTGGGCGGAGGCTGTTGCGGTGAGGGGCAACCGGTTTCTGGCGGTTGGAAAGAACGCTGATATTCTTCCGCTGGCCGGAGAACATACGAAAACGTTTGATCTCCAGGGACGGACGGTCATTCCCGGTTTCAATGATGCTCATACCCATTACATCGGGGCGGCCATCGAGGAAGCCAGTACCTTTAGCATGTTTGGTGTGACCACCCAGGCACAGGCAGGCGATATCATCACCCGCTTTGCGACGCAAAATCCCGATCTGGAATGGCTGCACGGCAACCGGCTGGATTTGGGACGCTTTGAAAATGGATGTTTCCCGGACCGCCTCATGCTTGACCGGTTTGAAAACACACGCCCGGTGGCTATTTCGGATATCGACGGGCATTCCTGCTGGGTCAACACGCGTGCCTTGCAGGTGCTGGGATTTGGCGTAAATACACCGGATCCGCCGGGCGGGCGTATCGTGCGGGAAGAAAACGGTTTCCCCAGCGGTATGTTGTTTGAAGCTGCGGCAGAACAAATTCCCAATCCCATACTTCCGTCGGGATTGGATTTTCAACAGGTGATGATCCAGGCCGGAGAGCGGCTCAACCGCCTGGGTATTACCAGCCTGTCCAATAACGGCATTTCGCTTGAACATCTGGAAACTCTGGCTGGAATGGCGGAAGCAGGAGAGTTGAAATTTCGCATCAGCGAGTGGCCGGCCCTGTCGCTTGATCTTGGGCTGGCAAGCCAGTTACGGAAACGGTTTGCCGGGAATGAAAAAATCCAGGTGACGGGTTTGAAAGTCTTTATGGACGGTGTGCTCAGCTCGCGCACCGCCTGGCTGCTCGAACCATATTCGGATGCACCGGAGGACACTGGCTTCCCCATGCAGCCGATCATCGAAATAGAAAAAATGGTGCTTCAGGCTGACAAAGCCGGTTTTCAGGTGATCACCCATGCCATTGGCGACCGGGGTGTGCGTGAAATCCTGAATATTTACCAGCATGCCTTGCAGAAAAACGGCCGGCGCGACAGCCGTCACCGCGTGGAACATATCGAAATGGCTCACCCACAAGACCAGCCCCGATTCGGGGAACTAGGCGTGATTGCCTGCATGCAGCCGCTGCATGCCACAGCTTGCATCGATGATTATACGCTGGCGCGGATCGGAGAACCACGCGGCGGGTATTCGTATCCATGGCGAGGTGTGCTGGACGGCGGTGCTCACCTGTGTTTCGGAACCGACTGGCCGGCCATCGACATGCAGCAGCCCAACCCGCTCGAGAATATCTTCGGAGCGGTCACGCGCTTGCACCCGGGAATTTCCAGCATGGCCCCATGGCATCCTGAACAACAGGTATCGCTGGAACAAGCCCTCCGCAGTTATACGGCAGAGAGTGCCTATGCGGAATTTATGGAGGGCCAGAAGGGTTCCATAACACCGGGAAAATTGGCGGATGTGTGCGTGCTGGACAGGAATATTTTTTCCGTACCGCCGGCAGCGTTGCTTGAAACAAAAGTGTTATTGACGATTATGGATGGGGAAATCGTCTATCAGGATCTGGAATAGAGTCTTTGCTCATGCGAGAATGGCGGGAAATTGATGGGCTAGTGATTATTTGGAATTTGTGAAAACCTACCCTTGGGCTATACACGCCCCTCTCTGGGGTGGGGGTTTTCTATTTCCATGGGGTTTTTGAGCCGAATTTCGGCTCAAAAACCCCATGGAAAAGTATTATCGCCCCCTTCCCGAGCCGGGAAGGGGGATGGGGGGTTAGGTGAATAAAAACCTACTGCGGCCGCGTATATTTCGGCAGCAGGATGGGCGATTGCAACGCTCCATCGATACCGGCCGCATCCAGCTCCTTATTCCAGGCTTCCACGTGTGCAAGGTTCGGGCTGCCCAGAGTCACCGAGTCAATATACCCCGCTGCTTCGGTGCCGGCACGTCTCCCAAAAACCGTCACATCCAGCAGGCTGTTACCCATCAAACGGTTGCGGCCGTGAATACCCCCGGCCGCTTCTCCGGCAACGAACAAGCCGGGGATATTGGTATGACAGTGGGCATCGATAGCCACACCGCCGTTTTGATAATGCAATGTTGGATAAACCAGGATCGGCAGCTTGACCATATCGATATCAAAGCGCCGGTACTGCCGCACCATGGCCGGCAGTGCCTTTTCGATGGTACCAGGACCCTGGATGATATCGATCATCGGCGTATCCAGCCAAACGCACGGCTGGCCTGTGTTTGTGGTGACACCCATCTTGTGGTCCGCACATTCTCTGATGAATGACGCAGCCTCCACATCGCGCGGCTCCAGCGGATAAACAAACTGATCGCCCTTGATATTGACCGGCTGGGCTCCCAGCCCGCGCACTTTTTCGGTGACGAGCTGCCCAAGGATTTGCTCGGGGTAGGCAGCACCGGTAGGGTGATACTGCATGGTGTCCAGGAAATCCACCCTTGCGCCGGCGCGGTACGCCATCACCAGGCCGTCGCCGGTGGCGCCATAGTGATTGGTGGTGGGGAAGCCCTGGTAATGCAGACGTCCGCTGCCGCCGGTGGAAATGATAACGGCTTTGGCTTTTGCATAGAACAGGTGCTCGGTTTCCAGGTTTTTCAGGATGGCACCGCAGGCCTGGCCTTTTTCATCCAACACCACTTCAACGGCAACACAGAATTCGATGAGCGTGACATCCTCCCGGTTGCGGACTTCATCCCTGAGAGTGCGCATGATTTCTGCACCGGAATAATCACGTGCCGAGTGCATCCGCTTGCGGCTGGTTCCACCGCCGTGCTCCTGCATCATCGAGTGATCGGGGTTTTTATCGAACATCATCCCCAGGTTCTCCAGCCACTGGATCACAAGGGGCGCATCGAGTACCAATGCTTCAACCAGATCTGGGTAGTTGGTGAAATGCCCTCCGCCGATCACGTCCAGGTAATGGATGGCCGGTGAATCCTCCGCGCGGTCTGCCGCCTGGATACCCCCCTGTGCCATCATCGTGTTGGCATCGCCGAAACGCAGTTTTGTCACCAGCGTTACCTTGGCTCCGCCGTCGGTAGCCATGATGGCTGCACTGGCACCCGCCCCGCCTCCACCGATGATTAAGATATCCGTTTCCAGCTCAGGCTGGCTGAGATCGAAACCGGATTGGATGAGCGGACGGCCTTCCATTACATCGGCCAGTTCCAGCGGCATGCGCATACCCTTGTTGGGACCCACGCGGATCGGGCGCATGGTGGCTTGAATATAATCCGGGTGAAAGGCTTGCAGAACAGCGTCGCGCTCTTCCATCGACATGGAGGGGTAAGTCTCGCTTAACCGTCTTGGGCGGGTTGCCTCGACGATTTTGATCAGATCCATGAGTTCGGGTGTATAGGTCATGTTATTCCTCGCTACTTCTCAATGACACGTTCTTTGTAAAGCGCTTTCAAACCGGCCATATCGAGGGCTTTCAGCGCCTTGAGTTCTTCGTCATATTTATGTTCATGCAATTCCTGCACACGTTTTTCGAGGTGCTCCGAGCGGGGAGCCAGATAGCGGCCGTACAAGCGCCGGCACATAATGGCGATATTATATTGGGGCTCCTCGGCCGGGCAGCGGGCTGCGCATAGACCGCACATGATGCAGTCGAACGACATATTGGCCACCTTTTCAATATCACCGCGCATGGCAGCAGCCATGTACCCTTTTACATCCAGTTCCTGCGGGCAGGCCTTGGTGCAGGTTCCGCAGCCCAGGCAGCGCAAGGTCTCGGGGTAGGTCATGAAAATGGTGGCCGGTTCTGCCTTGATGGCCTTAATGTCATAAGGGGCTCGTTTTGCCGGGAAGAAGGGGATCTGTCCCAGGTACATATCGGGTCTGACCACCGTCTGGCAGGCCAGCCCAAAATATAATTTGGGATCATCCTTGATACGATAGACGGTTGCGCAGGCTCCACAAAAACCACCCCGGCAGCCAACCCCGCGTATCAGGGTATATCCCGCCCATTCCATGGCTTTCATGATGGTCAGGCTGGCGGGTACATCATAGCGCTTGCCCATGATAAAAACTGGAACCATTTCTGTTTGTTCAGCCATTCTTTTTCCTCCAAAATCCGGTTGATAGCTTACCCCGGTCATTGTTGCGTTGGGTGTCCTTACCCTATTCCTTCGCCACGATTCTTTGCATTAATTTTCACCCACTTCGTTCCATTCATCCGCCTTGAAGGTGATCAGCGGCAGGGGCTCATCCAGGCTGCGGCCGGGCAAATAATCGAATGTGGTCTGTACTCTCTGTCCAATCGTGCGGAATACCTGGCCCACCGGCAGCTCTGCCGGGCAGGCTTCGGTGCACATCCCGCAGCCCACACAGGACAGAACCATGTGGTTCATACGGGTCAGGTGAAAGAGCATGGTATCGGCTGGCATCCGAAAGGCGCCTTTTTGCTTTACCCAGGTCACGTACTGCATGGGTTCGTGGTCGAAGACTTCGCTCTTGAAGACACACGTTTTGCAGTAGCAAATGGGACAGACATTCATGCAGTTGTGACAGCGTATGCAGGCAGCAAATATTTTGGTGAGATTTTCTGACCCATCCATCTGGGTGCGAAGCTCTTCAAAAACCATGTCACGGTTCCGTGAGCGGTTTTCAATCAGCTTGTCCAGGATGGCTGCCCTCTCTCCCGGTTCGACCGGCTGCAAGCCCAATTGCCCGGCTAATTCGTCTTTCACCGAGAGGCGGACATCATTTTGCAGGTCGCTGCCGATCATTTCGATGACGATATCCGCCTGGTCATAGACAGGCTGTTCGCAAATCTGGCAGGCAATGCGTTGCTCGATCATCGGCTGCGGAGAGGTCAAAACTGTTGTCTGGTAGAGGGTCTTCCAGATTTCCCGATTATTGGTAGCTGATTTCTCTAAAAATTCGGGGACCGCATACGTTCCGGCGCAGTCGAGTGAGATGGTTACCAAATCGGCCAGGCTGGCCTGCTGCAGTTTGGCCAGTTCCACCAGGGCACGCATCTCGCATGATCTCAGAACAACGCCGATCTTGGGGCGCGGCTCGCGGATGCTGAGTTTTCCAACCTGCGTGGCGCTGTTCATCGACATGACCGAGGCGAGAACATCCGCATATTCCAGCATGTCGGGGCTGCTCACCAGGGCGGGCGTGACGGTGCCGGAAGGGGTGCGCATGGGCAGGTACAGCAGTTCCACCAGGCCGGTTTCCAGAAGGGACGCCAGGAAATCTTGCAGGGTTTTTCGGACATTGCCATTTTCGACGGTCAGCTTCGTTTTCATTCCGTTTCTCCCTAAACCGCCCAATCCGTTTTGAGGGGATTGGGCCCTTTCTTACGCATCTCTTCGGTCATTTCCCTGATTGTCTCCGCAAAGCGTTGTCCCTCGCTGGCGCTGATCCAGCGCAGCCAGATGCGGTCTTCGTCAAAACCGGCGCTTTTGAGGATTTCTTTTAATGCCACCACCCGGCGTCTTTCCTTGTAATTGCCCTCCTGGTAGTGACAATCACCGGGGTGGCAGCCGCCGATCAGAATGCCATCTGCACCGGAGAGATCAGCCTTCAGCAGGTAAATGGGATCCACTGCCCCGCTGCACATCAACCGAATAATCCGGACGTTCGGCGGGTACTGCAAGCGGCTGGTACCGGCCAGATCGGCACCCGTATAGGTGCACCAGTTGCATAAAAAAGCGATGATTTTGGGCTCGAAAGGTTGATCAGTCATAATATTCTCTACACGTTTCCATGAATTTATCAGGTATGGATTTCTGCCAGGGCGGCATCCAGCATGGACGCGACCTGCAAAAATTCAAATCCTCTCTGTTGTGAAGCCTTGTTGGGACAGGCAGCCACACAGGCGCCGCAGCCCTGGCAGAGAACCTCCACCACTTCGGCAGTTTTTGCACCGGGTTCCAGCCGGCGCGCATTGTAAGGGCAAACCTCCACGCAGATGCCGCAGGCGGAGCACAACCGCGGGTTTACCTGGGCGATGATGGGTGTGGCGGTGAGTTCCTTTTTTGCCAGCAGTGTGACCGCCCGGATGGAAGCTGCCTGCGCCTGGGCCATGGTTTCGTCCAGAGAGCGCGGTGAGTGAGCCAGACCGCATAAGAAGATGCCGTCAGCAGCAAAATCCACCGGGCGAAGCTTGACGTGCGCTTCCAGGAAAAAGCCTTCTGCTGTGAGGGGGAGTTTGAGGAGTTGGCTCAATTTACTATTATCCGGTTCGGCCTCAATCCCGGCGCTCAGGATGACACTGCTGCATGGCAGGGTCACTTCTTCGGCATCCGGCTGTACCATTACCTTTACCTGCAATGCACCATTTGATGCACTCACCTGCGGCGGTTGATCTGCGTCATATTCCAGGAAAAGCACTCCGGCATCACGAGCTTCGCGGTACTGCTTTTCGCGAAAACCGTAGGTGCGGATATCGCGATACAGAATGGTGACGGGCGTACCCGGGCTGCGTTTCTTGATTTCCAGGGCATTCTTGACCGCCTGGGAACAGCAAATCCGCGAGCAGTACGGGTGCTCGTCATTGCGCGATCCCACACACTGGATCATTACCACCGATCCTGCGTCGTTGCTGACAGGGATGATCTGATCGAATTTCTCTTCCAGTTCATGCTGGGTCATCACGCCCGGTAAACGGCCATATTCGTACGTGGTAGGCTGAATCTCGCGCCCACCGGTGGCTACTACAATCACGCCATGCTGGATTTCGATGGTCTCGCCATTCGCGGAGCGGATTTGGCTGGTGTACTGCCCCACGTAACCGCTGACTTCGGAAACTTCGCTTTCCATCATCACGGTGATGAGCGGCTGCCGGCTGATTTTGTCGATGGTGTCTTCAAGCAGCTTTTGGGGATTACTGCCTTTCAGGCCGGTTTTGATGTGCCGCAAATGACCGCCCAGGCTGGCTGTCCTTTCCACCAGGTAAACCGGAAAGCCCTGTTCTGCGATGGACAGGGCAGAAGTCATGCCTGCCAGTCCGCCGCCGATCACCAGGGCACAATGCTCGATGTTTAAAGTTCCACGTTTTAATGGATGCAGCCGGCGGGCTTTGGCAACTGCCATGGAGACAAGCTGCTTGGCCTTTTGGGTGGCAATGGCCGGGTTGCTGCGGTGCACCCACGAATCCTGTTCACGGATGTTGGCCAGCTCGAACAGATGCGGGTTTAAACCCGCCTGGCGGATGGTATCCTGAAAGAGGGGTTCGTGCGTGCGCGGGGTGCAACTGGCCACCACCACGCGGTTGAGGTTCAGCGATTTGACAACCTCGGTAATTTTCTCCTGGGTATCCTGCGAGCAGGTATACAGGTTTCTCTCGGCATGCACCACACCGGGCAGGTCTTTGACGTACTCAACCACGTTGGGCACGTCCACAATGCCGCCGATGTTGATGCCGCAGTGACAAACGAATACACCCACGCGCGGCTCTTCTTCGCTCACATCGCGTTCTGGCGGGTAGACCATTTCGCGGGTCAGTGTGCCGCGCGCTGCGGTCAGCGTGCCAGAGGCTTTGGATGCGGCGCAGGAAGCCTCGATGACGGTTTCGGGAATATCCTTGGGTTCTGCAAAAGCCCCGGCCACATAGATCCCTTTCCGGGAGCTTTCGCCAGGCTGATACAGTTCCGCTTCGGCAAAGCCGTATTCATTCAGGTCAATACCGATTCGCTCCGCCATCTCTCGTGTAGCGGACGTGGGTTTGAGCCCCACAGAGAGCACAACCAGCTCGAATTCTTCTTCGTGCGGCACGGGTTTGCCATCTTTTTCAAAGGTGGCATAACTCAGGCGCAGATTTTTACTGCCGGGCACTTCTTTGACCGCAGAAACCATGCTGCGCATATAACGGACACCCTGTTCTTTCTCTGCCCGTTCGATATAGGCATCGAAGCCTTTACCAAAGGCACGGATGTCCATGTAGAAGATGGTGGGTTCGATCGAGGAGTCATGTTCCCGGGCGATGAGGGCTTCCTTGGTGGCGTACATGCAACATACTGAGGAACAATAACCCTGGTCGCAGCTAATGTCACGCGAACCCACACATTGGATCCAGGCCACCTTGTGCGGATGGGCGCCGTTGGACGGGCGCTGCACAATACCTGAAAACG
Organism: Chloroflexota bacterium; assembly: GCA_021372725.1. Lineage (GTDB taxonomy): Bacteria > Chloroflexota > Anaerolineae > Anaerolineales > Anaerolineaceae > JAJFTV01. Next base: position 101,708 of record JAJFTV010000088.1, read on the forward strand.
GGCCGGAAGCGCTCAGCATGCGCTCAAATTCAATGCTGGTCACCACGTTGGGATAACGCCCGTATCCGTATTCAGGGCGGATGTTCGCGTTGACGGGCTCCAACCCGGGGGTCAGGATGACCGCTCCCACGTCCAGGTTGATGATTTCTTCCACCTGGTTATGGTCGATTGCCTTGGCCTGGCAGGCGTAGACGCACTGCAGGCATTCCGAACAGATACCGCAGCTCAGACAGCGTGCGGCCTCCAGTTTGGCCTGTTCTTCGGTAAAACCTTGATAGACTTCGGCAAAATCGGTTTTGCGTTGGGCAGCCGGGCGGGATGACATTTCAACCCGATCCACTTTTGCCACGCTTTCCGCAGCCATCTTGTGCAGGATTTCATGCTGCTCCAGCTTGACGGCCGGCGGAGCAGGCTGGGTGATCTGGATGGGTTTGCCGGCCAGGTACTGGTCGATGGATCTGGCTGCCTTGTGACCGGCGGCGATGCCGTCGACAATGAAGGACGTGCCCGTGACCGCATCGCCGCCGGCAAAAATACCCGGCTGGCTGGTTTCCAGCGTATCCGGGTTGACGCGGATAAAGCGGCCGCGAACGGTTTCGATTTGGTTGTTGAGCAAGCTTAATTCGGGAAACTGGCCGGTGGCAAACAACACTACATCGGCCGGGATGATCTCTTCCGTATCAGGAAATTCCGTGAAATCCGGGCGGCCTTCCACAAAGCCGCGGAAATCGACCGTCACACAGCGCACGCCGGTGATTTGACCGTCCTGGTTGGTGATCTCCTTGAAGGTGCGCGAGGGATAAACCTGGATGCCTTCTTCCTCGGCGTCCCGCACTTCCCAATCATGGGCGGGCATTTTCTCGCGGCTCTCCAGACAGGACATGCCCACCCACGAAGCTCCCAGCCGTATGGCCGTCATGGCGGTGTCGATGGCCACGTTCCCGCCGCCCAGCACCAGCACGCGTTTATTTTTTACCAATTCAGCGGTTTCATCGAGGGCCGGCTTATCAGCCATGTCTTTCTGCCATTGCAGGCTGACATTGCGCAAAAAGGTGATACCGGACAACACGGCGGGCAGATCAGCGCCCGGAATGGGCAGCTTGGCGCCCTTGTGTGCGCCGATGGCGGTAAAAACGGCATCGAAGCCCTGATCGAACAGGGCGGGGATGTCATTGACCGGTGAATTCAATCGAAGCTCAACCCCCTCAGCCAGGATTTCGTCGATTTCAGCCTGGACAAGTTCATACGGCTGCCGATAGGAGGGTACCCCCACCCGCATCATACCTCCGGCGACCGGAAGCGCCTCAAAAACGGTTACAGCATGCCCCTGGCGAACCAGGTCGAGCGCGCAGGTCAACCCTGCCGGCCCGGATCCGATGACCGCCACGCGTTTTCCACTTTCAGGCGGCTGCACCCGGTTGACCGGTTTTAGCTCGTCGGGGTGTGACTGGGCCCAATCGGCGACAAACCGTTTGAGCGCCATGATATTGACGGGGTTGTCACCTTCACCGCGCGAGCAGGCATCCTCGCAGCGGTGATTGCAAACCCGCCCGCAAACCGACGGGAAGGGATTGTCCTCCCGGATGGTGCGGTAGGCATCGGCGAAGCGGCCTTCGCGGATCAGTGCGACATAACCCTGCGCACGCTGGTGAATGGGGCAGGCATCGCGGCAGGGAGCCATACCCAGTTTCTCAATGGCATACGTATTGGGAATAGCCTGCGGATACAGTTTGTAGATGGCTTTTCGCTCCGACAGCTCTTCGTTGAATTGATCCGGCCGGGTGATCGGGCAGGCTGCCGAACAATCACCGCAACTGGTACAGGATTCCTTGATCACATAACGGGGATGCTTGAGAATTTTGGCGGTGAAATTACCCGCTTCTCCGTTCACCTCGAGCAGCTCGGAGGTGGTGAGTATTTCGATGTTCAGATGCCGCCCCACCTCGACGAGTTTGGGAGACATGATGCACATGGCGCAGTCGTTGGTGGGGAAGGTCTTGTCCAACTGTGCCATGACGCCGCCGATGGCAGGGGCGCTGTCGAGCAGGTAAACCTTGATGCCGGCTTCTGCCAGATCGAGTGAGGCCTGCATGCCTCCAATCCCGGCTCCCACCACCAGGGCTGCCCCGACCGGTTTTCGGCTGTTATTCTGACCACAGTTCTGACCACTGGTCAGAATCAATTCCACGTGTTCGTTCATGCATCTCCGATCATTGCAGTAATTCCAATCGGTTGAGAAGCTGCACCGGATCGATCAGGTGCAGCTTCCACCAGGCTTTCGATTCGGGCAGGCCAAAAGCCAACCCCATCAATTCGGTGAAATAGAAGATGGGAAAAGGCTCTTTGGATTGACGCATTTCAAGGTTGAGCTGGCACAACGGGCAACTGGTGACAATGGCGTCCGCACCGGCTTCACGGGCAAAATCCACCAGGCGTTGAACCATGCGCGCCGCCACTTTAGGTTTGGTAAAAGACAGGCCTCCCCCGCAGCAGTCTGTGGCATACGACCAGGATACCGGTTCGGCACCCAGGACGGAGAGAATTTGCCTCATAAAGACCGGATTATCCGGATTTTCAAACCGGGTGATTTCCGATGGGCGCACCAGCAGACAGCCGTAGTAATCGACCACCTTTAGCCCGTTGAGCGGATTTTTCACCTGCTGCTTTACCCGCTCCAGGCCGATTTGCTGTATGATGACTTCCAGCGGTGTGCGGATTTCAACCGAATCTTCGAAGGTGAACCCGGCGGCTTCTTCCACCATCTGGCGCTGTTCAGGTTGAAAGCGCAGGGCATGTTGAGTGGTTTTATGCCGGTTGTAACAGGCTGCACAGGGCATCACCACATCGCGTGCTTGCCGTTGTGCAATGGCAATGTTGCGCCCCGGCAGAGCCAGCGATAAATCCTGGTTCAGGCTGTGCGCCGAGGATGCACTGCAACAATTCCAGTCGGGTAAATCGTACAGGGGAACGCTGAGTGTTTGAAATACGGCCCGTACCGACTGATCAAATTCCTTTGCGGTCGAGTGCAGGCTGCAGCCAGGGTAATAGGAAAATTCCATCATAAAGTTCTCACGGGGTATTTTTATCTATGCCTGAGGAATCGGTACCGCTCGTATGCACATAAATGTGCCTGATCTCATCCCGATTCTTGACCGGTTTTGGCAACAGCGGGGCTTTGCCTTTCAGGAGCATTTTCAGGATGGTTTTTACATCGGTGGTCAGTTTCATGGTTCGCAGGGTGAGAATTCCTACCAGCGATGCTTCGTGCATACGGCCCATAAGGCGTGTCAAGCCCAGGAAAAGGGTGTGGAATTTGACCGCATCGGGTTCACCCACGCGGGCATGTTCCCGGTATGCCATTTGCCGCAGGGCATCCATGATACGGGCGATGTCAATTTCATTCGGGCAGCGTGTACCGCAGGTTTCGCAGGATGCACACACCCATATATCCGAACTGGACAGCAGGCGTTCTTTTTGGCCAAGCTGTACCATGCGCAGAACACGGTCAGGGCCGTACTGCATCTCGGCCGTTACCGGGCAGCCTGAGGTGCATTTGTGACAGTGATAACAAAGTTGTACGTTTTGCTCACTTAGGGTATTGATCTGTTGGACGAATTCTGCTGCGAGCATCTTTACACCACCTCATCCAGCATGGCCAGTATCTGGTTGGGCCGCCAGTTGTGCACCTGGCTGGCCTTGTTGGGGCAGGCAGTCACGCAGGCTCCGCAACTTTGGCACAGTGAGGCATTCACAGTTGCATAATTCCAGACCGGGTGGATCTGGCGCGCCTCATACGGGCAGGCTTTTACGCAGGCACCGCAAGCCGAGCACAGCTCCTGGATCACCGTGGCAACCAGCGGTGAAAGCGTCATCTCTTCATTAGAGAACATCTGCAATACCTTGGCGGCGGCTCCACTGGCCTGGGCAGAGGTTTCAGGGATATCCTTGGGCCCCTGGGCGGTCCCGGCCAGAAAGATGCCGGCGGTAAGCGTTTCCACCGGGCGCAACTTGATGTGGGCTTCGTTATAAAAGCCGTAGGCATCGCTGCTGATATGCAGGCGCTGCCCCAGGTCAATGGCTCCCTCGGCAGGATACATGGGTGTGGCAAGCACCACCAGGTCGGCTGCCACTTCCACCGCCCGATCAGTTAGTGTATCGGCTCCCCAGACGATCACCTTGTTTCCATCCTCGAAGACCTTGCTGACCTTGCCGCGCAGATACAGCACCTGGTGATCTGTCATGGCACGCTGGACGTATTCATCGTAGCCTTTTCCGGCCGAGCGGATGTCGATATAAAAGACATACGCCTGCCCATAAGGAACCAGTTCCCTGTACATCATGGCTTGTTTGGCTACGTACATGCAGCATACCTTGGAGCAGTAGCTCACGCCGTGTTCGCGGTCGCGCGAGCCGGCACATTGCACAAATACAATCTCCTGCGGAATTTTCCCATCCGACGGACGGCGAACATTGTTGTCGCGCAGCATGGTTTCAAAAGCCAGACCGTCGATCACGTCAGGAATCTCACCGCTGCCATACTCGGGCAGCAGGGATGGATCGTAAGGATGCCAGCCGGTGGCCACCACCACGGCACCCACATCGATTTTTTCGATTTTCGGGTTATCTTCTTCTGTTAAAACATCCAGCGTGATTTGAAAGTTGCCGATGTACCCGGCGGATTCTCTGACCTGTGTGCGGGTTAAAACGCGGATTTGCGGGTGTTGCTGAACCCGCTCCACCATTTTTTGCAGCAAATCCGGTGCCGCCCTGAAATTCAGATAGGAACCGGATAATTTTGCCATATTGCCACCCAGCACGGATTGCTTTTCGATGAGTGTGACCGGAAAACCTGCATCGGCAATATCCAGCGCGGCCTGCATCCCGGCAATTCCACCGCCAATGACCAGCGCGCTGCGGTTGACGCTGAATTTCAGCTCGCTCAGTTCCTCATTTTTACTGACCTTTTCAATGATCGAGCGAGTGATAGCGATGGCTTTGGCTGTGGCGGCTTCGGGTTCGTCTTGATGTACCCACGAGCACTGCTCACGGATGTTGGCGCTTTCGAACCGGAAGGGGTTCATGCCCACACTTGCAACAGCCCGTCGGAAGGTGGTCTCATGCATGGCCGGTGAACAGGCGGCCACCACCACGCCATCCAGGTTGTAAGCCTTGATACTGTCCTTGATCAACTGCTGGCCGGGATCGGAGCACATGTATTTGTAGTCGGTGGCAAATACCACCTGGTCATGCAACTCAACTTCTCTGGCTACGGCTGCCACATCCACTACCCCGGCGATGTTATGACCACAATGACAGACAAAAACGCCGATTCTGCTCATAATGTTTCCATCACTTTTTCTTTTGCCGTACTGCTGTGTACGTCTGATTGAAACAAAGCCAAAACTTTGGCAGCGGCTCCGCTGGCCTGGGCGACGGTTTCGGGAATGTCTTTGGGGCCCAATGCTGCCCCGGCAAAGAACACCCTGGCCTGACTGCTGCCCATTGGGTTGAATTCCTCATTATCGGCAGTGAAGAAGCCATTTTCGTCGCTGTCAAGAGCCAGCAAGCGGGCGACATCAGCGCTACTGGCGCGCGGTATCACCGCAGTAGCCAGCACCACCAGGTCGGCATCAATCTCGATGGTACGGCGGGTGAGCGTGTCAACGCCCCTTACCCGTACTTTGTCACCTTCCTGGTAAATCTTGCCCACTTTTCCGCGCAGATAGGCAACCTGATCCTGTTCCTGGGCGCGGTTGAGAAATTCCTCATAGCCTTTTCCTCCGGCGCGCACATCGATGTAAAAAACGTAGGCCTGACCATCATGCACACGATGCCTGTAAAGAATGGCCTGCTTGGCAGTGTACATGCAGCAAATCTTGGAGCAGTAGGGCATGCCGCGCTCGGGGTCGCGTGAACCGCTGCATTGCACGAAGACCACCTCTTTGGGTTCCCTGCCGTCCGATGGGCGGCGGATCTTTCCGGCAGTCGGGCCGCTGGCGGCCAGCATACGCTCGAATGCCAGTGCATCGATCACATCGGGGATGCGCCCTCCGCCGTATTCCGGTAGACGTTGCATGGGGAACAGGTCGAAACCGGTGGCAGCGATGACTGCCCCGACGGTCTCTTCGAAGATCTCATCCTGCTGTTCCCAATCAATGGCTCCGGTGGGGCAGAATTTTACGCATGCTCCGCATTTGGGTTTGGCCGGATTTCCGTTTTTATCCAAGGCGGGTATTCGGCCGGCTTCCATGTCCCATTTGGATTGGAGATAGCGGCAGTTGGCCGCATCGATGACCGGTTTGTTGGGCACGGCCTGCGGCGAGAGAGTATAGACCACCTTGCGGGGGCCGATGCCGCGCTCGAAATCCGATTCCACCTTGAACGGGCATTTTTCCTGGCACACGCCACAGCCGGTACAAAGATCCCAATTGATGTATGCAGCTTTGCGCCGGATGCGGGCGGTGAACTGGCCGTTTTCCGGTGATTTTTGAATGGATTCCAGCTCGCTGTAGGTGTAAAGCTGAATATTTTGGTGATGACCCGCCTCCACCGTACGGGGCGTGAGGATGCACTGCGAGCAGTCGAGGGTGGGGAAAGTTTCCGAAAGCTGGGCCATGTGCCCGCCGATGGACGGTTCTTTTTCCACCAACACCACCTCAAAACCGCTGTTGGCAATATCCAGGGCGGCCTGGATGCCGGCAATGCCCGCACCGATGATCAGCACACGCTGGTTCATGATGGGATTACCTCAAATTGCCGGAGTAGCGGGGCGGGATCCACGTAGTGCTTGTCTATTCCCCAATCTTCCACCGGTAAGCCCAGGGCGGCTGCCATAAGCTGTGTGAAGTAGATAATCGGCATCTCTTTCCCAGTCCTGCCGGCGCCTTCGATCCTCTGCGGGTAATCCAGGTTGAATTGGCACAATGGGCAGGCCGTTACGATGGCTTGTGCGTCGTGTTTGCGGGCAGATTGAACGATATCCCCGGCCATCACTTTGGGTACCTCGGGTTTGGACATCATCAGATACGAGCCGCAGCACTCATCGCGATACGGGAAATCGACCACATCGCAACCGAGGGCTTTCAACAAGTCGTGCAAGATATGGGGATCATCCGGGTTGTCCAGGTTGATCTCGGCATACGGCCGAAGCAGCAGGCAGCCATAATAAGGGGCAACTCTTAATCCTTTGAGGGGATTTGTCACTCTTTTAGCCAGTTCTTCCCAGCCCAGGTCATCGCGCAGGAGCTCCAGAAAATGGCTGACCCTTGTTTTGCCTTCATAGGTTTCTTCGGTAAAATAATTGATGCGGTCCAGCATTTCCGGGTTTCTTTCCAGAAAATACTGTGACCGGCGCAGCACGTGAAAACAGACTGCGCAGAGGGTGGTCACATGTCCGCCGGCCTTCTGCGCCTGGGTGAGCAGACGGGTGGGGGCAATGAAGGCCATGGAATTTTCGGTTGCCAGCGGAAAGGTTGCTCCGCAGCATTGCCATTCGGCAAGTTCTTCCAGATGCATGCCCAATGCCTCCGCAGCGGCCCTGCCGGAACGGTCAAATCCTGCACCTTTTGTGGAAAGCGTGCAACCCGGAAAATAAGGTATGCTCATGGGAAGAACCTCGCTATGTTGTGAATTTTCTTAACCCGCCAACGATGGCAATTTGGGGGAGTTCAGACAGAAGTTCTTCGGACAATAAACCGGCTTCAATCTGGTTACCATTTTTCTGCATCCGAATCAGCCGCAGCGCTTCCATCACGCGTGGCAAATCGATCCCTTTCGGGCAGCGGGAGACACAGTTCATGCAGGCTGCACAGGTCCAGATCGTTTGCGATGCAAGAACGTCTTCAATGCCCAACTGTGCCAGGCGGATCACCTGGTTGGGAAGCAGATCCATGCTGGACGCTGCCGGACAGCCGGCGCTGCATTTTCCGCATTGGTTGCACGATAACAGCGTTTCACCGCTGATGGTTTCCACCTGGCGCACAAAATCGCCGCGCAAATTATGAATGGATATTCGAGTTCTCATGGGGAAAGTTTACCTTTGTAAAATCATGGATGGAAAAGCCTGTCAACCAATAATATTCTTCCAGGCGAAATATTTAAGGTTCTCAATCAATCCATCCTGCTGTCGAATCAGTTCATGCAGGATGTCCCCTACCGTAATCATCCCGACCAATTCATCATTTTCGACAACCGGAATGTGACGAATATTCTTGGCAGTGATGAGCGACATGCATTCCGCACAGGTCTGTTCCGGATCGACGAAGAACACAGGATGCACCATTATTTTACGGACCGGTTCATGTGTTCCGGCCAGCCCGGTGGCAGCCACATAATTCACATAATCTCTTTCGGAAAACATCCCCCGGATATGCCCTTCTTCCATCACCGGAATAGCGCCAATCTGTTTTTCTGCCATCAAAAGCAGCGCTTCCTTGATCGTAGCGTCGACGTCAATCGTCCAGACCTGACTGCCTTTCTCTTTCAGGAGGTCTTTTACTTTGATAGCCATGACTATCTCCTTCGTGCGGTGAATATTGGCGTCCAGAACAGGATTAAAATGAAAAATAAATCAGGAATATTATAAATATTAATCTGACTTAAATTATCGTGTTATTAATGACATTTGTCAAGCGCAAGAGTCGCATGTCATGGCAACAAAAGAAGTAAGTCACATAAAATTTTGAAGAATGTCACAGACAAGGTTTTCAGGAAATCAGCTTTTCCAGTACGGCCTTTGAACTGGCTTCAACTTTTTCGTGCAGGCTCTCTCCATGTGCATCCATTGTAACAACCACCGGAAAATCCTTGACATCGATCACCCACATGGCCTCCGGGACGCCAAAATCCAGCTTGTAAACGCCCAGTACCTTTTGTACTGTAAGGGCAATGAGCGAAGCGGCTCCTCCAATGGCGTGAAAATAGATGCCCGGCACCGATTGGCAGGCTGCCAGTGTTTTTGGCCCCATGCCCCCTTTTCCGATGACCCCCTTCAGGTTGAAATGTTCCATGACCTCACCCTGGTAGGGCTCTTCGCGGATGCTGGTGGTGGGACCGGCAGCCATAAACTTGTACTCTTTGGTGGCCAGCCCGGCCACGACCGGGCCGCAGTGATAGATGAGCCCTCCATCCAGGATGGGTTTCAGGGCTTCGTAAACATCCAGGTCATCACCGGCTGGTTGGCGTGTTTTGCGGATGAATGTGTCACTCATCCATTTGTGGACGGTATCACGTCCGGTGATCATGATTCCGCTCAGATTTACGGAATCGCCGACTTTCAAGCTTCGAACAGCATCATCGCTAATCGGGATGGTAATTTCTCTCATCTTGGTTTGGTCTCCATTTATTCATAAATGATTTCATCGGGTTGGATAACCATTCTTCGCCGGCGGTAAGCCCAGCACATGTAAGAAATGGTTACAAAGAAGCTGGCGGGTAAACGGTGCAGTGTATTGATTTTTGTATCCAGAACAGTCGTTTTACCGCCAAAACCCATCGGGCCAATGCCCAGTTGGTTTGCCTCGCGCGTGATCCTTTTTTCCAGCGCATCCAGTTGTGGATCCGGGTTGGTGTCGCCCAGTTTGCGCAGCAGTACTTCCTTGCTGGCCAGGTATCCGCTGCCGCGGTCGCCGCCGATGGTGACGCCCAGCACACCCGGGGCACAGCCCTGGCCCTGTGCCTTGTAGACGGCATCCAGAACCACCTTTCGAACACCCTCCAGGTCGCGTCCGGCATTCAAGCGTGTGTCCGGCAGTGAGTATTGCGCGCCGACATTTTCGCATCCTCCGCCTTTGAGGATGATATCAATGACCAGATCATCGCCGTCAATTTCCTCAAAATGGATGGTGGGGAAGTGGTCATCCCCGATATTATTCCCGCTGTTCTTGCCGGTCACCGAGTGAACAGCATTGGGGCGCAGATAGCTGCGTGCTGTAGCTTCAGCAACCGCCTTGGTGATCTGAAGTTTTAGTTGTTTGGTGCTCCAACCCGGTGGATAATGCACATAGAATATGGGTGTGCCGGTATCCTGGCAAATGGGTGTGGAATTTTTGCGTGCAATGTCGACATTCTCTGCAATGGTTGCAAACACTCCCCGGGCGGCTGATCCTTCTTCTTCAACTGCATGAGCATTTTCCAGTGCCGTGGCGATGTCCGGAGAAAGCTCACAGGATACCTTGCGAATCAATTCAACGAGCGGTTCTGTTAGTTCTTTTGTCATTTCTTTACCCTTTTGAAAGTTTATATGCCGACAGAAACGGGCATACACGGTTGAGTAATTGTGTCACAGCTTCCATGTAAATTTGTTTTCAGAAAAACTTTATATTTACAGGAACAGACCAACTTTTTTATCATACATCAATCCAATCCAATTCGCAACCAAACGGGCGATACCTGTTTCCTGCCCAAAAAGGGTGGGGTGGCAACAGAAGTGGTTCGAAAAATACCATTTTTTGAATCCCAGTTTTTTGTTTGACCATTTCTCAATTATTGAGTATCCTTAGTGTGGGAGTGGATAGGTCCCGGTGGGCTTCCCGGTCTTCAAAATCGGTGGCGGGCTGTCATGCAGGCCGCGGTGGGTTCGACCCCCATCCATTCCCGCCTGTCAGCCAATCTGTCAAGGCAATATTTTCCAGTCAGGTTCTTATATTTTCTTCACAATTATCACGAGAAAAAGCGTTATGATCAACAATGCAATTGTATGAAATGTCTGGAGATAAACCGTGGAATCAAATGAAACCAGCGATAATTTTGGCACTTTCCAATCGTCACAAAATGGCAATACCGCTAAACCGGCTCTTATTTCATCTGAGCGGGATGAAATCATTACGCGTGCGGTCGGGCGCGTACTAAAAATTACCTCGGTGACATGGGGCGGACAGAAGCAGAAATATGTAGCCCGTTTTGTTGGCCGGTTGTATTCGGAAGATACCCCGGCTGCTTATGACAAACTGGCCGCAGACTTGAAACCGCTGGAGATTACACCCCTCTTCCGCTGGGAGGGCAGCGACCATGCGGTCATTTTAATGCCCGGCGTGATAAAAGCCAAACAAAGCCAGTCGTGGGTGAACCTGGTCTTGTTCATCCTCACCCTGCTGAGCGTTTTAGTGACGGGCGGCTTGTACGGCTCGGGAGAAGAGCTTCCCACCGGATTTTGGCCGCTGGTTCTTGCCTTTATCCAGCGCGGATGGCCGTTCGCAGTCAGCCTGATTGCCATCCTCGGGGCACATGAGTTTGGCCATTACCTGGCAGGCCGTAAACATGGCCTGAACGTATCTCTGCCGTATTTCATCCCCATGCCATTCACCTCGTTTGGCACAATGGGAGCTTTTATCAACATGCGGGAAATCCCGCGCAACCGCCGGGTGCTGCTGGATGTGGGGATAACCGGTCCCCTGGCGGGCCTGGTGGTTGCCATACCGGTGCTGCTATTGGGATTGAGTCTTTCCGAGGTTAGCGTCCTTCCCGTCGCAGCCCAGCCGAATGCTCAGCTTCAAATGGAAGGCAACTCGATAATTTATTTGCTGGCTAAATATATAACCTTTGGAAAGCTGCTGCCACAACCGGCAAATCTGAACGGAGCCTCCGAGCTGCTCTACTGGGTGAAATATTTCTTTACCGGGCAGCCATTTCCTTACGGTGGTGTGGATGTGATGCTGCATCCGGTTGCCTGGGCAGGCTGGGCCGGTTTGTTGGTAACCGGTTTGAACCTGATACCGGTCGGTCAACTGGATGGGGGTCACGTGATCAACGTGCTGCTGGGGCCAAAATGGTCGAAGCGAATTTACCCCATCATCATGGTGGCCATGTTTGGAATGGGTTTCTTCTGGAACGGCTGGTGGCTGTGGGGCGCTATCCTGCTGCTGCTCGGCCGGATGGTTGCCGAACCACTGGATATGATCACCCCGCTGGATAACAAGCGCAAGGCGCTGGCAATTCTTGGTTTGGTGGTTTTTGTGTTGACGATTACGCCGGTACCGTTGATCCTTATATAAACCTCAAAAACTATTTTGAAAGCACGGGAACAAAAGCTTTTATGAGTTCATCTTATCGATGAATGGTTTTGGCATTTATTTACACTGAAAATTTTGGACAATCTGGACGCAGATAGCCCCCTCCGGCATGTCTCGGCCATCGGATGTACAGGCAGGAATTTTTATGATCGGAGCGGTGAGCGATTATTACGATCCGAAAATATGTATAATCAGATTGTGGCTTTCGATAGGGCTGCATAGAGGGTAATATGAAAACAAAAAACATCAGGCTTGTGATGGGGTTGGTTTCAATTTTAATGGTCATCAGCATGGCCTGCCAGTTGCCATTTATGACTCAAGAAACAGTTGTGCCGACACAATCTCTGACTGATGAAACACCGGCTGCTCCCGCCGAATCTGAACTTCAGCAGACTGCCGGGGATTTGCCGCCGGAAATTGTGGAGGCGGATCCCCTTCCGGGCAGCACGATCAGTACACAACCGCGGTTTGTTCTTGTTTTCAACCAGCCGATGGATCAGGCCTCGGTGGAAAGCGGCCTGGCGATTGCTCCCGCCGTGTCCTTTATAGCTAATTGGCTCGATGATCGTTCCCTGGAGTTGTCGCTGGATGAACCCCTGCCGCTGGACAGCACCGTTTCAATCTCCTTTTCCGATTCCACCCAGAGCGCTGGCGGAATACCGTCAGCGAATACCATTGTGTTGGATTACCAGACACCCGGTCCCTTGCTGCTCAGTGATGCTTTTCCGGAACCGGGTCAGACGGCCGTCAACCCGCGCGGGGTGATCATGGCTGCCTTTAACCAGCCGGTGGTGGAATTGGGATCGACATCGGAGCTGGCCGCTTTTGAACTGGAACCGGCCTCAGAGGGATACGGCGAATGGTTGAATACCAGCACCTACGTTTTTTATCCACAGCCGGGTCTGGCGGGCGGTATCGAATATACCCTGAAACTCAACCGGGATTTGACCAGCCGGCAGGGAGCTGCATTGGAGCTTTCAGAAGCCCAATCTGCTGAATGGGCTTTTCAGACATCCCCGCCGCGTCTGCTGACCGTGGAACCTGTGGAGGAGAATACCATAAACATCGATGCGTCCTTCGTGCTCACATTCAACCAACCGATGGATACCGTGTCGGTGGAAAACCATTTCTCACTTGAAGATACCTTCGGCGAATCGGTTGCCGGTGGTCTTGAATGGAGCGATGACTCTTCTGTTTTGACATTTACACCCCATGAATTGCTGAAAAGAGATACGGTCTATCGCCTGAAGGTGAGCGCCGAAGCAGCCGGGTTGGGCGGCACTCAATTGGGTGAAAAAGAAGCCCGCCAGTACCAAACGGTGGACAATCTGGCAGTGCAGGAAGTACTTCCCTCACTGGATACACCACTGGAAATCTACAGCGGATATTCCAGCTTGCAGATCCAATTCAACGCACCCATTGCCGAAGCGGATTATGTCGATCTGGTAAGTTTTGAGCCGGCCCTTATGGATCCTTATTACTCCATGACAGGCCCGGATACCCTGATTTTGGGAGGTTATTTCAATGGCAGTTCCACTTACCGGTTGACATTGTCCGCTGAAATTTCCGACAAATGGGGACGGAGCCTGGGGCAGGATTTCCGGCTGACCTTTTCCACTGCTCCCGCTCAACCTCAATTGACGATACCGCTTTTGCAGTATGGGTTCCAGAACCTTTTTGTCACCTCACACGATGATGCCCTGCTTGCGCAGGTGGTGAATATTCCTGCCGTGGATGTCGTTTCAGAAGAGACTACTCTGGAGCATTTCATTGAACTTGTCTCGGGTTCAAAAGGGCTTACAGATGTCAGTTTTTCCGGCCGTGCCGATTCCTGGCGGCAGAATCTGGAAATACCGGCGGATAGGTCACAATCGGTGGAAATCTTTCTCAGCGAGAACGGTGATCCGTTGAAACCGGGTTTGTATCAATATCGAATCAGCGCTCCGCAACTGGGTTACTCGCCTTTGCCATTTTTACTGGTGGTCAGTGACCTGAGCATCATGGTGAAACGCAGCGATAATCAGGTTTTTGCCTGGGTGGTTGATTTGAACAGTGAACAACCCGTCAGGGATATTGCCCTGGATCTGTATTCCGGCGACATGAATGTCCTCGCCAATTGCGTAACCGACGTGGCTGGACAATGCACATTCGATTTGATGCAAGGGCTGGATTCCCTGGAATCTGTGATGGTAATACATGGCCAGCCCGGAGATGCAGATTTCAGCCTGGGTTCCGACTCCTGGCGGTTGGGAGTGAATGGCAGCGAATTTGGTTTTTACAATTACCAGAACCCGGATCTCATGGCTTATCTGTACACAGACAGACCCATCTACAAACCGGGGCAGACGGTATATTTTCGGGTGATCGCCCGTCATGAGGACAACGCCCGTTACTCGCTGCCCGATTTGGGAGAAATCCATCTGGAGGTATACGGAAAGTATCAGGAGGAAACGGGCGAGGTTCCGCTGCTTGAAACTGTCCCTGTCACTCTTTCCGATTACGGCAGCGGATGGGGTTCATTTATCCTTCCCGTGGATGCCGGAGCGGGATATTACTCCTTGCATATTACCGAACTCGAGGACACTTACCTGGGTTTTCAGGTTGCCGATTATCGAAAACCGGAGATCGATTTGCAGGTTCAATTTGCCAAAAGTGAAGCCTTGCAGGGTGACGATCTGCTGGCGAATGTTTCGGCGTCTTATTATTTTGGAGCACACGCGGCCAACGTACCCCTGCATTGGGTCTTGTATGCCGCAGTCGATTATTTTGACCTGCCTTATGGGTATCAAACCGGAAATCAGGCTTTCAACTGGCAATATGACAGTTGGCAGTATATGATTAATGCCGGACTTGGGACGTATGTCATCGAGGGCAGCAGTCAAACCGGTGAGAACGGAAGCGTGCAGATTGAAATTCCCTTTGAGGATATTAAAACTGTAATATCACCGGAGGGTTTGCAGCGCCTGACCCTCGAGGTGACCATCCAGGCTGAAAGTGAACTGCCGGTCAGCGCGCAGGACAGCCTGCTGGTTCACCCGGAAACATTTTATATCGGTGTCAGAGCGGAGCAATGGAGCGGTATAGCCGGATCCCCGCTGGGGTTTGCCATCCAGACGGCGGATTTGCAGAAAAATGCAGTTGCTGAAATTGAACTAACAGCCAGCCTGAAAAAGATACGCTGGATTACTCAAAGGAATAAAATCAGCGGGTATATTGATTCCATTCCTGAATATACAATAGTTTCCAGTGTGGATCTTGTGACCGACGCGAATGGACAGTCCCGTGTGGAAATGACCCCGGAAGAACCGGGAACCTATCTTTTGGAGGTAACCGGTGGGAAGGCCTCCACCCAGGTGATGGTGTGGGTGGGTGGAACCGGCAGCGTTTCCTGGCCGAACCTGACGGATCAGGAACTGCCTGTTACATTGGATCAAGAAAGTTACCAGGTGGGCGATACGGCGAATTTGTTTATCCCCAATCCTTTTTCCAAGGCTCTGGCTTTGATCACCGTTGAACGGGATGATGTGATGCGTTCGTATGGGATGGAGATCGATGATTCTCAATTGGAATTTGCTCTGGACATTGAGGAGGACTATGCACCGAATGTCTACGTGAGCATCACCTTGATCCATTCAGGCGGAGAAACCGGTTACGACTTCCGGCAGGGGTATGTGGTTATCCCGGTGGAACCGCAGAAGTTAAGTCTGCAAGTGGATTTGCAAGCCACCCCGGCCATCGCAGAGCCGGGCGGCAGTGTGGTGCTGGCTCTCACCGCCAGTGACTGGCAGGGAAACCCGGTGCAGGGCGAATTTTCGCTGAACCTGGTGGATAAAGCCGTGCTGGCTCTGGCCGAGCCCAATGCCGAAGACATCCTGACGGCGTTTTATGATATCCAGCCTTTGAGAGTGCAGAGCAGTCTTTCACTGGCCGGCTATGCAGCCAGGCAGGTTGCCGTAGCCGCTGGCGGATTGGGCGGAGGCGGGGAATCACAGATTAATCCATATTTACGGCAGGATTTTCAAGACACCGCCTACTGGAATGGCAGCCTGGTGACGGATTCCAACGGCCGGGCCGAGGCAGTGGTAACCCTGCCCGATAATGTGACTACCTGGGTTGCTGTTGCCCGTGGATTGACCAGGGAAACACTGGTGGGGGAAGCACAATTGGAAATCACCGTCAGCAGACCACTGCTGATCAGCCCGATCACACCGCGCTTTGTGGTGGCGGGCGACCGGATGCAAATGGCAGCCCTGGTTCACAACAATACGGCTGAAAGCCTGGTGGTGGATGTATCACTGCAAGCCGGCGGCTTTACACTGGATGTGGATGCTGATGCGATGCAGCAGGTGGAGATTCCGTCCGGAGATTCACAACGCGTGGCATGGTGGGGAACTGTTCAGAATGTGGAAAATGTGGATCTGACATTCAGTGCGGCGTCAGGGGTATATCAAGACGCTGCCATACCGGAGGAGGGAAGCATTCCTGTTCTGCATTACAGCTCACCCCAGACCTTTGCCACCAGCGGCGTTCTCACCAAGGCGGGTGAGATTCTCGAAACGGTCAGTCTGCCGCACACCTGGCAGCCTACCGGCGGGAATTTGACCGTCGAGCTTGCGCCATCCCTGGCGGCATCCATCCTGGCTGATATGAAAGCCCTGGATGACTATGACACGATTTTTACTGAAACGATTGTCTCCCGGCTGCTGCCTGATCTGGAAATGTTGAGCGCCGTCAGAACATTCGCACTGGATGACCTTGACCTGGTTGCAGATTTGACGGTTGAGATCCAGGATGCCCTGGCGAAGCTGCCTGATTTGCAGGGAGCAGATGGCGGGTGGGGCTGGATGAAAAATGAAAAAAGTGACGCGTATCTCAGCAGCTATGTGCTGATTGGATTGAATCGGGCAGTAGAAGAAGGTTTCAGTATTGACCCTGGTATGATCCAAAAGACACAGGATTATCTGACCGGTATTTTGGAGCAACCGGACAATCAAACCGTGCAGTGGCAGCTCGACCGGTTGGTATTTCAAAATTATGCGCTGCTTTATTCAGGAGTAAAAGGTTTGGACAGCCGACAGTTCGTCGATTTCCGTGATCAATTGAACCCCTGGGCCAAAGCCCTGCTCGCGCTAAGCCTGTCCATGCAATATCCGAATGATGAGAATCTGCCCGGGCTGGTGAACGAAATCGAATCACTGGCTGTACAGACGGCAACCGGCGTCCACTGGGCCGAGGCTTATGCAAGCCGCGAGAACCTTGGTTCCACCTTATATAACGGCTCTGTGGTCATTTATACGCTGGCGAAACTCGATCCGGCATCCAGTTTGCTGCCAGGCGCTGTCCGATACCTGGCTGCTCACCGAAAAGCCGGTGGGGGTTGGAATACCAGCTACGAAAGCGCGTGGTCTTTGCGGGCACTGATCGAGGTGATGAAAGGAACCGGAGAATTACAGGCCAACTTCGACTTTTCGGCGGCCGTTAATGAAACGCAAATCATCACCGGTCAGGCACAGGGAATCAACCAACGTACTACTGTCACCGGAGCCATTCCGGTTTCCGATTTGCTGCCGGATATGCCCAATGCGCTGCGGATTCAAAAAGGCGAAGGGGAAGGAAAACTCTACTATCGAGCCTATTTGCAGGTTGAGCGGCCGGTGGAGGACATCCAGGCGGTTGAGAAGGGAATCTCCATCGAGCGGTCTTACTCATTATGGGGAGATGATTGTACATCCGAAAGCTGTACGCTGATTCAACAATACAGCCTGGCTGGGACAGACGTACCGGTACTGGCACATGTGACGGTGACCGTGCCGGAGGAGATGTATTATGTGGTGGTGGAAGATTGGTTACCGGCCGGTGCTGAAATTGTCGATACGAGCCTGCTGATATCACAGCAGGGCAGCGGATTCTCAGCGGATACGCTTATGTCGCCCCTCGATGCAGACGTCAGCAACTGGGGAAGCTGGTATTTCGGCCAGCCTGAGATGCATGCGGATCATGTACGCTGGGTGGCAGCCTGGTTGCCGGCCGGAACCTACGAATTGACTTATCGTTTCACTCCTTATCTGGCAGGCCAGTTCCGCATCCTGCCGGCCAGGGCTTGGCAGTATTATTTCCCCGAGGTGGAGGGCAGCAGTGCAGGAGAGATTTTCACCATCAACGAGTAAAACTGGCTGTGCTGACCAGGCCTGATAAAAAAAAGGGAGGCTGACTTGAAAAGTCTGCATGAACAGAAAAATCAGTAACCCGCTTATATCATTACAAGTATGGAGAAAATACCAACCGAAATTGTCATGCTGAGTTATCCCAACATGTCAAGACGCGCTTCTATCGGGAAGAAACTTGGGACATTAGTGCAATCGAAACCACATCCAAACAAACAAGACCGATATTTGATATGCACATATCCCGCCCGCAGTGTCATCCTGATGGGTCGAATGACCCAGAAGGAACCGCCCAAGGGCCCATCTTCGCATCATTCTTTATCTGCACCGATATACGTCCATATACTGTTTCCACATTGAGTTAATTGTGACGCTGACGCTTGGTCGGATGCTTCGCTATCGCTTCAGCATGACAACGAGAAGGATGTTTTGATTATTGGCTTACCTGAAAGACAGACTTTCAAATCTCCTCTACCTTTCATCCTCGGCGGTGCACGTAGTTCATGATGTCTGTCTTAAAAGTCAAATACAATCTTAAGAGGGTGTTGAAAAAGTTTCCAAAGTTTTGGGTCCACTAAACCCCAGAGAAAGGGATTTTCACCCCCTTCCCGTTTTGGGAAGGGGGCCGGGGGGATGGGTGTAATATCCGTGAAATTGGCAACGACCTCGTTTTATGCAGGTTATGCAATACCACCATCTAAATGAAAGGACTTTTTCAACACCCTCATCTAAAGCAGGATGGTTGATGAAAATGGATCAGCAATGGAAATATAAAAAGGAGCTGCCTGTTTTGGAGACAGCTCCTCAATGTCTTGTGTTTTGAATGCCCTACCTGGAAACCTGGTCTCTCACGTACACGCGCGGAACGCGGAAATTGATATTGGTGGTTGCGTCCACTTCAATTGTCTTCCAGGTTTTGCAGATGTCTTCCACAAAAATGGATTCATTGCCCTGGGTTCCAATCAGGACCACTTCAGTCCCAACCGGATATGCTTTTGGCATCAGGATCATCATCTGATCCATGCACTCTGAACCAACTACCGGGACGCGTTTTCCATCGATCAGGACGTGGTTACCCATCTTTCGCCTGTAGCCGTCGCCGTAGCCCACCGGCAGGGTGCCGATGTAGCCGTCTTTTTCCAATATATAGGTCTGTCCATATCCGATTCCCTCGCCTTTGGTGACCAACTTGCACGCTGAGAGAAGGGCTTTCCAGACAAAGGACTGGCGCATCACGGCCGGAAAAGGTTCATTATCCCGAAAGGCCAACCCAACCACGGCTGAACCGGAACGTACCAGGTTGAAATATCCATCAGGTTCATAATAGGAGCCGGCTGAGTTGCACAGGTGTATCCATTTGGGAAGCAGGTTAGCCTGGGTCATTAAATCGACAGCCTGTTTAAAGCGTTTGGTTTGCAGCGGGGTAAAGGGATCGCCGGGTGTGGTGGCATTGGCATAATGGCTGAACATGCCATCGATATGGATACCGCCCAACTCGTTGGCACGCCGCGCCAGGGCAACAGCTTCTTCGGGAAGCACACCCAGACGGTTCATACCGGTATTAATTTTCTGGTGGACCAGAACAGGTTTTCCGGCAGCTTTGCCGCGCTGGGAATACATTTCTGCGGTTTCAAAGCTGTACATATTCAACGTCACGTGGTTCGCAATGGCTTCATCGACTTCAGAGGGAGTAACCATCCCCAATACAAGGAGGGGTGAGGTGATACCGGCATTCCGAAGTACGCGGGCTTCGCCATAACGGGCAACTGCCAGCCAGGATGCACCGGCATGAAGGGCTGCCTTGCCAACCTCAACTGAGCCATGCCCGTAAGCATCGGCCTTTACTACGGCCATTAATGGCTGCCGGGTGCTTGTCAGCAGGTATCGGACGTTGTGTTCGATTGCATCGAGGTTGATTTCAATCCAGTTCGCGTAAGGTCCCATTTCCATTTATTTACCTCTATCATTAATTCATTCCAGAATTTTGTAGTTGCTGCCTTCGAGAAAGGCCATATTAGCCCAAAATTATAATCCAGAATAGGGGTACTTTGACCGTGCAACCATTCATGCATTCATGATAATATTCATCATGACTTTTATTCATCCTGTTTCTCACAATACATGAATTGATTGACAATGCAGCAATTTGATGTTTTCACCCTCTTTCCGGAAATGTTGCAGCCTTATCTCTCGGTCAGCATTCTTCAGCGCGCCATCGAAAATGGCCTGTTGCAGGTTGATTTGCATAATATTCGTGATTGGGCGGTCGACAAGCATCATGTGACCGATGATGCTCCCTATGCAGGCGGTGGCGGAATGGTGATGAAACCGGAACCCATTTTTGCGGCGGTGGAAAGTGTGCTGGGTACCCCGCCGGGTTGTCCTGTGATTTTACTCACCCCGCAAGGGCGGCCTTTTAACCAGCGTGTGGCGGCTGAATTATCGAAATATGAACACCTGGCTTTGATATGCGGTCGATATGAAGGTGTCGACGAACGGGTACGTGAGCACCTGGTGAACGATGAGATTTCCATTGGAGATTTTGTCGTCACAGGGGGCGAGCTTCCGGCCTTGATCTTGATCGATGCGCTGACACGTTTGATCCCCGGTGCATTGGGTGACCCGGATGCCTGGCAGGATGATTCGCATGCCAGCGGGCTGCTGGAGTATCCACACTATACCCGCCCGGCTGAATTTCGCGGCTGGAAGGTGCCGGATATCCTTCTCTCGGGCAATCATGCCGAAATTTCTCACTGGCGCAGACAGCAGGCACTGTTGCGTACCTGGCAGCGCAGGCGTGAGATGCTGGAGAAAGTGGAGCTTTCCAAAGAAGACAAACAATTTCTTGAAAGTTTACAGGATGAACAAAATTTATAAGGGGAAGTAAATGCCTTCGAGCTTTTTGCAAGCTGGCGCTTTGTCAAACGTGAAATTGGGGGCCCATCCTACTGCCCCCGCCCAGCAGGGACGGGGATAAAGGGGTGGGGTAGATTTGTCCTGTTTGCAACGATATAATCAAACTAAAGGATTCAGTCATGCCCAAAAACACAAAGACTTCCTCATTCGGTGTTTCCAAAAGGGAGGGGCACGATTCATCCAGTTTCTATCAACGCAAAATCTATTTGGCTCAGCAGGATCATCAAAAAGAGGTAAGCGGAGAAGATCCTGGTAAATCTGAGGGATTCAGGAAAGAAGTAGAGAAAAACAGCCCGGATCAAATCAACACAGACGAATCAGCGGCCAATGAGGGGCCTGAAAATATCGAACTGGAAGAATGGATCGATAAAATTCATCTTTGTAGTTCTGAAAATATGCCAATACCATCAGATTCAGTGGCTCTCGCTTTCACTTCACCTCCTTACAACGTGGGTAAAGATTATGACGACGACATGTCTCTGAACGAGTACTTTGGACTTATCCAAAGAGTTGCCAGGGAAGTTTATCGGGTACTCATCCCTGGCGGAAGATACATTGTAAACATTGCAAACCTGGGTCGTAAGCCATATATTCCCATGAATGCATACTTTTACGGAATTCATGAAGAGGTTGGTTTCCTGCCAATGGGAGAAATTATTTGGCAAAAGGCGAAAGGTGCAAACGGGAATTGTGCCTGGGGAAGTTGGCAGAGCGTAAAATCACCCCGCTTGCGGGATATTCATGAATATTTATTGGTGTTCGCAAAACTGGGTTATTCAAGGGAAGAAAAAGGGGATTCCGATATCTCTAAAGAAGAGTTTATGGAGTCAACCCTCTCAATTTGGCAAATCCCAGCCGAATCAGCCAAAAAAGTGGGCCATCCAGCACCTTTTCCTGTTGATCTGGCAAAAAGGGTCATTAAGCTCTACTCGTACGTTAATGATGTGGTACTCGATCCATTTGTCGGTTCAGGGACTACATGTGTTGCAGCCAAAAAGTTAAACAGACATTATGTGGGATTTGATATTTCGCCGGATTATGTTACCATGTCCGAGAGGCGACTCAATGAAGTTGATCAAAGCAAATGAATAAATTTGTTTGATCCCATCGTATTTTTGCGAGCAGGATTCATAAATGAGCACAATTGAGATTACAAATATATCCAAGACCTTTGGCAGTACCAGGGCAGTCGATGATATTTCCTTTAAGGTTGAACCGGGGGAGATTTTTGGTTTATTAGGCCCCAATGGAGCGGGAAAAACGACCACCATCCGAATGATCCTGGACTTGTTCAAACCCGATTCAGGTGAAATTAAGATCCTGGGTGGGCCCATGAATGAGGAAAAGAAAAACCGGATCGGTTACCTGCCCGAAGAACGCGGGCTTTATCAGGATATTACGCTTGAAAAGTGCATCCTTTACCTGGCTTCCTTGAAAGGATTAATCGGCGAGGAAGCAGTCAGGCGAATGAATGGTTACCTGATCCAATTCGATCTCAGCGAGAATCGAAAGATGAAGGTCAAAGAGCTGAGCAAGGGTATGCAGCAAAAAGCTCAGTTGATCGTCACGCTGATCCATCAACCGGATCTGATCATCATCGACGAGCCGTTCAGCGCGCTGGATCCGGTGAACACCCAGATGGTGAAAGATTTGCTAAAGGAACAGCGTGATAAAAATCGGACCATTGTAATGTGCACGCACCAGATGCATCAGGTGGAAGCCTTGTGTGACAGGATTTTGCTGATCAACGAGGGTCATTCCGTGCTGTATGGGGGCTTGAACGAAATCCGCAGAAATTATGCGCGTCATGAAGTCAATATTCGTACCCTTGAACCGATTGGGGGTTCCATACCCGGGGTTGAGAAAATCGAGGCCAACAACGGCGGTACCCGATTGCTGCTAAAAGACGGCGTTTTACCACAGGATTTACTGCGAACATTGCTGAACCAGGGGTTGACGCTGGAACAGTTTGAAATCTCCTTGCCTACCCTGGATGAAATTTTTATCGAGGTGGTAAAAGAGAAGGAAAAGAGCGATGCGTAAAATATGGCGCGTGGCCGTGCACGATTATTTACGGCATGTCCTGCGAAAACGTTTCATCTTTTCCCTGTTGAGCCTCCCGTTGATGTTTCTGGCTATCGCGGTTGTGGCAGGTATCAGTGTGTTGACGCAGGTGGATACAAAACCGGCCGGTTATGTGGACCTGCCCGGGGTGACTCGCATGGCTGCTGCTTCCAATCCCGAAGATGAAGGGTTTTTCACCAGGGCTGAACTGGTGGAATACGAGAGTGAAGAAGAAGCCCGGCAGAAACTGGAAGAGGGCGCCATCACGGCTTACTATGTCATCGAGTCTGACTATCTTCAAACCGGTGATGTTCAACTGGTTGCTTTTGATACTCCAGGCGAAAATACTCAAACTGCTTTTCGGAATTTGCTACGGCGGAGTCTGCTCGGAAATACGGATGCAATAATTGTGCAGCGGATTCTCAACGGAAGTGACGTGGTCATCCGGTCAACAGGCGATGAGCGGGAAACGGATTCTCAGAACTGGTTCAACCTGATTTTGCCCATTTTTACGGGAGTTGTCTTCCTTGTTGTCATCAATACGAGCGGCGGATACCTGTTGCAGGCGGTTGTGGAAGAAAAAGAAAACCGGACGATGGAAATTGTGGTCACCTCATTATCGGCCGAAGAGTTAATGGCAGGCAAGATTATCGGCAACTTGAGTGCAGGTTTGACACAAATGGCAGCCTGGGGTTTTCTGCCTCTCCTGGCCTTTCTGTTTCTGAAAGACCGTATCCCTTTTCTGCAAACGGCGAGGATCGATCCACAGTTTGGCTGGCTTTCGATCGTCACGATGGTGCTGGCCTTTGTGATGATCGCAGCTTTGATGGCGATGGTGGGCTCCACGGCAACGGAGGCGCGCGAAGCCCAGCAGGTGGCTGGTATGTTTACGCTTCCACTTGCCATGCCATACTGGGTTACCACTCAATTCATGATGAACCCCGACGGGTTGCTTCCAACCATCCTGAGTATTTTTCCCCTCACATCACCCCTCTCTTTACCGATGCGGGCTGCCTTTACCCAGATTCCTGAATGGCAGGTGGGATTGTCATTGCTTCTGCTTTTTGTCAGCGCCATTGGTGCCATGTGGCTGGCGGGTCGGGCTTTCAGACTGGGGATGCTGCGCTATGGCAAACGTCTGAAACTGGTGGAAATCTTTCACAGGAGCAAACCGGTATGAAAACTGTTCTGACTGTCATCAAGCACGAGTTTTTGACCGTTGTTCTAAGCCGCTCCTTCCTGCTGATGTTGTTTTTGGTACCTCTCTCCGGACTGGCGGTGATGCTATTCACCTCCTATGTTAACCGGGATGAAGGGGAAAACGCGGCCGGGGCTTTGTTTGCACCAGAACCGGAATCCACCGTGGATGGATACGTGGATCAGAGCGGTCTGGTAACTGCGCTGCCGGCTGGCATGCAGGAGATGTTGATCCCGTTTGTGGATGAAGCTTCTGCTGAAAAGGCGATGGAAGCCGGTGAAATAGACGGCTATTATGTCATTCCGGTCGATTATCTTGAAACAGGCAGTTTGCAATACGTTCAGTCGCAATATAACCCGTATGCCGGCCTGGCAAATACACAAACGATTGAGACGGCAATTAATTTTAATTTACTGAACCAGGATCAAGCGCTGGCAGACCGTATCGAGAATCCACTGGTTTTGCAGACGGAGTTGCTCGGGGTGCAGTCGCAACGTGACCCTGAGAACGCCATGACATTTGTTCTGCCTTACATCGTCACATTTCTTTTTTACTTT
Source organism: Chloroflexota bacterium (assembly GCA_021372725.1). Classification (GTDB taxonomy): domain Bacteria; phylum Chloroflexota; class Anaerolineae; order Anaerolineales; family Anaerolineaceae; genus JAJFTV01. Next base: position 126,615 of record JAJFTV010000088.1, read on the forward strand.
GTCATCTTTGGTTCCGCTTCCTTAATGTTGAACAATCTGACCAATGAGAAACAAAACCGGATGATTGAAATATTGATGACTTCCATCTCGCCCCTGCAGATGTTGACCGGAAAAATCATTGCACTCGGGTTGGTGGGGCTGTTGCAAACGGTGGTATGGAGCACATCCGGATTATTAATACTTCGCCTTGGCGGCCGGATGATGCAAATAGGTGATGCATTCCAGTTGGATGTTTCGATCCTGGTATGGGGAGTGTTATTTTTTGTTGCCGGTTATGCGTTATATGCCAGTTTTATGGCCGGGGTTGGGGCACTGGTTCCCAATCTGAAAGAGGCTTCGCAGGCCACCTTTGTGATCATGATCCCTTTATTGGTTCCATTAATGTTGATAGAGCCTATGGTCAGCAAGCCAAACGGCACATTGGCAATGGTCTTAAGCCTGTTTCCATTAACCTCTCCGGTTTCGATGATGACGCGCCTGGCTGCCACGGAAGTACCATACTGGCAAATCTGGCTGGCATTGTTACTGGTCATTCTGACTGCATATCTGGTTATCCGTGGCGTTGCAGGGTTATTCAGAGCTCAGTATTTACTGACCGGGCAGAAATTTTCATTGGGGAGAATGCTGCGAGCCATGACGGGAAAGGCATAAAAGCGAATTAATAAATTATCCATCTATGAGATCAAGCTCCGAATAATTTGAATAAACCACAAAAAACCCGAAGCACACGAAAATTGGAAAATGATTTGTAAATTAATCGAAAATATGTCCTTGGGCGGATTCCTCGTTTCACTTCGGAATGACAGCCAGGCGCGATACAACAACCGGTTTAGAGCATCAGCAAAATTTTCGGAGAAATGGTAGTATTGATCTGATTATCCTGAGGCCGGCAGCAAGGGGGATTTCCGGGTCCGTTTTTTCGTCTTCAGAGAGATGAATTTGGAATAGTGGGCAATGCGGGTTAATCGAAAAACCGTTTTTGGAAATATCAAATAAGCCTGTATGATGAAGTTTTCCATACAAGCATAGGATGCAATATGTGCGCCAAAATAGCTATCAGTTACTCGCTGATAGCTATTTTGGCATCACCAAACTGGTGGTAGCAGTTATTCTTTCACCAACAGACAGGCGGCCAGGTGATCGCCTGAACCGGCGTACGGCGGGTCGATTACTTTACAATCTGCAAAGGCGAATGGGCAGCGAGGGTGGAAGCGGCAGCCGGAAGGCAAATCGATGGGGTTGGGTACCTCGCCTTCCAGAATGACACGCTCCCGCCTGCGGCGCGGGTTGGGTGCCGGAACCACAGAAACCAGGGCGCGTGTATAGGGGTGGCGCGGGTTGGCGAGAATCTCTTGTGTCGGCCCAATCTCGACGATACGCCCGAGATACATGACTGCCATTCGATCGGTGAAAAATCCGGCTGTAGCCAGATCGTGGGTGGTATAAAGGATGGTGATGCCGCGCGTATGGCGCAGGTTGAGCAGCAGGGTGAGAAATTCAGCCCGGATGGAAACGTCCAGCATGGAAACGGGTTCATCCGCCACGATTAATTCGGGTTCCAGCACCAGTGCGCCGGCAATGACGACCCGTTGACGCTGCCCGCCGGAAAGCCCATCGGGGTAGCGCTCCCAAAAATGGTCGGCAGGGGTCAGGCCGCTGTCTTCCAATGCTTTTCGAACTCGATCTTCCTTCTCTTCCCAGGAGGATGTCAAACCATGGATTTCCAGCGGTTCGGCGACGATCTGGAATACGGTTTGCCGGGGGTTAAGCGACTCATACGGGTCCTGGAATATCATTTGGGCTCGCCGTCGCAAGGAAAGAATTTGCTGACGGGAACTCAATTTCTCTGGAATTTGAGTCCCTTTTCCACACGGCATACGCCCCTGCGCCCATTCTGCAATGTTGCAGCCATCGAAGATGATTTTGCCAGATGTGGGGATCTGCAGACCGAGCACGTTCATCCCGATGGTGGTCTTGCCGGAACCACTCTCGCCCACCAGAGCCAGGATTTCTCCTTTTTGTATATTAAAGGATACGTCGTCTACAGCATGAACAATGCGGCGTGGTTTGCGCAGCAATGCCCGTCCTATTCCCTGGGGAAGTGGAAAGTATTTGCGCAGGTGCTGAATTTGAAGCAAGGGTTGACTATCAGGGAGGCGTTGGCTTTGCTGGCTGTCAGAAAAATTACGAAAAATCTCGAGAGTCATTCAGCCCTCCGCTGCATCACATGACAGGCAAAACCATGATCTGGGGGATTAAACGTCAACACAGGTGTTTCATTACGACAGATTTCCTCCGCCAGATGACAACGCGGTTGGAAACGACAACCGGTTGGAAGTGCATCGAGGCGGGGCGGGCTGCCCGGTATCCAGACCAGTTCAGCTCCCGGTTTCTCTATATCCGGGAAAGCTTTGAGCAGCCGCTGGGTATAGGGATGCTTCGAGCAGTTGAATATACTGTCACTGGACGCATATTCGGCGGTCATTCCGCCGTACATCACCAGCACATCATCGCAGATCTCGGCGACCACACCCAGGTCATGGGTGACCAGTATCAAAGTGAGGTCGAGATCACGCTGCAAGTTCTGGAGCAGACGTATTATCTGAGCCTGGATCATGACGTCGAGAGCAGTGGTTGGTTCATCGGCAATGAGAATACTTGGTTTACAAGCCAGCGCCATGGCAATGACGGCCCGCTGCTTCATACCACCACTGTACTGGTGCGGGTATTGCTTGCCGCGTTCGGCCGGGATGCCAACCATTTCCAACAGCTCACAAGCCCGTTTTTTTGAATCATTGTGCGAAGCCTCAGAGTTGTGGACATTAATGGCTTCAACTATTTGGCTTTCAACTGTACGGACCGGATTAAGCGCATTCATGGCACCCTGGAAGACCATGGAAATTTGCTTCCATCGTACCTTGTTCATATCACTTTCACTGATCCGCAGCAGATCATGCCCGTTGAGCAGCACCTGTCCATCCACGATACGGCCGGCCTCCGGAAGCAAACGCAAGAGGGAGAGGATGACAGTCGTTTTCCCGCAGCCGCTCTCACCGACCAGACCCAGTGAGCGACCCTGTTCCAGTTTGAAACAGACATCCTGAACTGCTTTCAACGGAGTACCGTCATCTTTCAGGTAATTGACAGATAAATGATTGACTTCCAGGATCGTCATGAAGCTGCCTCGATGGTCGTTTGATCTTTTTCTGTTTCTTTCGGAGGAATACGCACTCCGGCCAGCGCGATCATCCTGCGTGGATCAAAGAGATGATGTGTTTTCAAACGCGGGTTGACAATTTCTTCCAGCGCAGTACCCATCAGTATCAGACCCAGGCTGACCCACACAATCGCAAATCCGGGCGGAAGCAGGAACCACCAGGCCTGGCGGGAGATAGCCCGTTCAAAAGCAAAATTGAGCATCATGCCCCAGCTAACCAGGGTAGGGTCTCCAAGGCCGAGGAAGCTGAGCGTGCTTTCAGCGATGATTGACGAGGATACATCCAAAACCGTCTCAGCCAGAACGATGGGCATTACCTGTGGGAAGATGTGTTTGATGATGATGCGCAAGTCGCTTGCGCCGATCGCTTTTGCCCTCAAGATGAAGGAGCGCTCCTTAATGGACAGCACTTGCGAGCGTACAAGCCGCGCGGTATACGTCCAATATAAGACGCTGATCACCAGAATGATTTTCCATAAACCTCGCCCCCAAACTGAAATGATGACGAGCATCAATGGCAGGTCAGGGATTACCATCAGAAAATCGGTGAACCGCATCAGAATATTGCTGATTTTCCCGCCATAATAACCTGCCAGCATACCCACAGTGGTACCGATAAACATGGACACAAATGCAGACGTAAACCCCACAATCAGGGATACCCTGGCTCCATAGATGAGCTGGCTCCAGACGTCCTTTCCGGCATCATCCCGGCCAAGTAAATGATTGGCATCCGGCGGAGCGAGAATATCTTCAGGTTCCACCTGGACGCGTTCGTAGGGGTTGTAGGGCGCGATGAGTGGTGCGAAGACAGCCAGAAAGATGATGATGCCCAACATCAAGGTCCCGATGATCGCCATGGGTTTCCGGCGGAACGCATTCCAGACTGTTTTAATATTGGTTTGGTTCATTCATTACCTGATCAGAATCGTTCAGTATCCTATTAATCGGGCTTTACCCGTGGATCGAGCACAGAATAAAGCAAGTCGGCCAACAGATTGGCCAGGATGACGCTGACGGCCAGGAGTAAAAAAACACCTTGCAGCATGGGGTAATCCTGCTTGCTGACCGAATCATACATCAGCCGGCCAACACCCGGCCATGAGAATACCGTCTCAACCTGGATCGCTCCGCCGACAGTGAAACCCAGTGTTAGTGCAATCAACGTGATCATGGGCAGCATGGCATTTTTAAATGCATGGTCGCGCAGGATTTGAAAGGTGCTAAGGCCCTTTGCCTTGGCTGTGAAGATAAAATCCTCACTCAGCACTTCGATGACACTGCTGCGCATAATCAACAGATATTCGCCGGTATAAAGAATGGCAAGCGTTATGGTGGGTAATACAAGGTGCCGGCCCACATCCAGCCAATAGGTAAGGCCGTCCTCCGGTTTCAAACCGGGTGTGACCATCATGCCACTGGGCAGTGAACCACGGGCCAGGATTAACAGAATGATCCCAAAGAAGAAGGTGGGCAGTGACCAGGTAAACAATCCCCATAAGAGGATACCGGTGTCCAGTTTTGAACCGCGACGCCAGGAAGCCACAATTCCGAGCAGAATGCCGATGACAATGGCAATGATCTGGCCGAGAAAAAGCAGAATCACGGTTCGCCAGATACGTTCAGCCAGCACCTCTTTCACGGGAGAGCGGCTTGCAAAGGAAATGCCCAGGTTCCCTTTGAGCAGGTTTGCAAGATAAGCGGTGAACTGGGTATCCAATGCCGCCGACAGATTTCCCTGTTTTAAGGCTTCTGTGTTCAACCAGACCGGTTTATCCAAACCGAACTGCTGCCGGATGCGTTCCTGGGCTTCCTGTGTCATGCGCGGGCTGTGAATGAGCCCCTTGACGGGGTCTCCTGGCAGGACGCGAAACAGAAAAAAATTGAACACAATGACCACGATCATTGTGGCGACCGCCAGGAGAATTTTTTTGATGATGTAATCGCTACGTTCCATTATTGAACCGGGCTGCCCTCCAGGAAGCAGTATTTCCAGAGCAGATCACCACACCCCGTATTGAAACCGGTGAATTTTTCCTTATTATAGGCTTGCACGACAGGGTAGTTAACCAAAACGATGTAAGGCTTTTCGGTGTACAGAATCTCCTGCATTTGCCAGATGATTTCGCGCCTGGCGTCATGATCTGCTGTGATACCCTGCTGCTTATACAGTTCATCGAATTCCGGATTACAGTATCCGCTGTCATTCCATCCGAATTCGGCAGTCTGGTCGCAGGTGAAGATCATCATGGAGAAATCCGGATCGGGATCCACACCCCAGCCCCAGTAAACGAGATCGAAATCATAAGCAGGGTAAAGGGCAATCAGGCTGTCTTCATCCATCATGCTGGGAGTGGCGTCTATGCCGATCTGGCTGAGCCCGTCAGAGATGATCTCCATGATTCGTGCGTTTTGAGCGCCTTCGGTGCCATAGAAGCGGTAAACCAGGGCAGTGCCGTCTGAATATTCGCGGATGCCGTCACCGTCTGTATCGGTAAAACCGGCTTCATCGAGAATACGATTCCCTTCAGTAGTATCAAATGAAATTGGCTGCAGATTTGCGTTGTACCAGTCACCCATGGAAGGGGGGACGGGAGAAATGAGTGGGTCGCCATATCCAAGGTAAGCCACATTGATAATTTGCTGGCGGTCGATGGCGTATTCCATGGCTGTGCGGATGATGGGGTCTTTCAGGCTGGCCGGTTGGGTACCGTCAGCGAATGAGTTGATGATCATTTCATCAAAGTTCAACGAAAGCATGACAGGCACCTCGATACCGGCGGTTTCCTGCAGGGTTTGAACTGCAGTAAACGGCAGGGCGTCACCGGCGATTATATCGATCTCGTTGGAAATCAGCGCCTGCACCAGGGCATCCGGGTTGGCGTACTCATGCCAGACGACCCGATCAATGGACGGCTTGCCGCGCCAGTAATTCTCGTTGGCTTCCAGTATCAGATACTCGCCTTCCGACCATTCAACCAGTTTATAGGGCCCGGTGCCGGTGCTGGAGGCGATGTCTTCAAATTCACCAATCTCGTCGGAGGTTTTGCCTTCCCAAACAGAGGGGGGAACGATCCATACAAAGACCATCAGGTATTCCATATTCCCAACCGGGCTGGTGAGGGTGATTTGCAGTGTGGTGGGGTCGGTGGCTTTGACTTCCGCCATATTGGTGACATAGGAAGACATGGTCTCGATTTCATTATCAATCACCCAATTGAGGCTCCAGGCGATTTCCTCGGCGGTGCAGGGGGAGCCATCGTGAAAAGTGACACCTTCACGGATCTTGAACGTCCATACCAGGCCGTCATCCGAGACTGACCAGGATTCGGCCAAACCTGGGACGAATTCATCCAGGGTACCCCACTCCACCAGGGTATCAAAAATCATGTTTCGCAGCGAATAGTTGTACCAACCAATGGCGGGATTGGCGGAATCCCAGATGTAATCAGTGCCGACGTTCAGGGTGATAATTTCATCTGTTTCAGTGGCTGCGACAGTATCGATGGGCGCCTGAGTATCGGCAGGTTCTTCGCTTTCGGTGGTCTGAGCTGCCGGCTGGCAACTGGACAGTGCGAAAGCAAGAATAAGTATCGTCAAAGGAACAAGTTTAAACCAACTCTTTTTTTTCATTGAACCCTCCTAATTATTTAATTTGTTTGGGCGACAAGATTATGTTTGTTGATGTAGAAAAGCAAAATACCCTGTCAATAACAGACAAGGGTATTTGGAAAAGCGGAGTGTGTTCTATTGGAAATGTGTTATACAAGGTCAAACACGGCTTGCATGGTTTGCTGCGATGCGTAAAAACCAGATGGAATTGCATCACACCGACAGGTAAAGGATCGTCGTCAGTGAAGGTGATCATTTTGGGGTGAAGTGCAAACGGAAAAATGCAAGATGAGTTTCATGATGTAATTATTTATAGCATTAATATGATAAAAGTCAACCGATAAAGGAGGAGATTAATAGTTCTGCGGTATAATGGATGAAACGCACCCGTAGCTCAATGGACAGAGCGCCTGACTTCGAATCAGTAGGTTGAGGGTTCGAATCCCCCCGGGTGCGCCACATGTGGCGGTCGAAAGATCGCCATCGGCTATATATGGGGGTAGTTTCAGCATTTGACAGCAATTGAATAAAAATTTACTGCAACCGGAAACACGATATAAATTTTGATCATGTTGATCCTCCTTAAAACAAAAAAGACACC
>JAJFTV010000096.1 GCA_021372725.1 Chloroflexota bacterium
CTATATAAGCCCTGTCACCAGAGCCAGTAAAAGGCCGCCGGCAACCACGCTGCCCAACTGACCGGCCGTATTGGAACCCATTGCGTGCATCAGGATGAAATTATGCGGATCTTCCTTCTGCGCCATCTGGGCTGACAGGCGCCCGGCCATCGGAAACGCGCTGATACCGCAAGCTCCGATGAGCGGATTCACCTTGCCATGCGTGATAACTTTAAGCAGCTTGCCAAACAACAGGCCGGCGACTGTATCCAAAACAAAAGCCAACAGCCCAAGACCCAGGATCATCAATGTTTGAAGATTAATGAAACTTTGAGCCGTCATCGTTGTGCCGATGGCCAATCCCAGGAAAAGAGTGGAGACATTAATAATTTCGTTGGCTGCTGCCTTGCTCAACCTGTCCACAACGCCGCTTTCTTTCAGCAAATTTCCCAGCATGAGGGTTGCGATAAGCGGAGCGGCATCAGGAGCGATCAAACTGACAACGATGGTGACCGCGATGGGGAAGATGATCACAGCCCGTTGGGAAACCGGGCGGGCAGTGTAATCCATCCGGATTTTACGTTCCGACTTGGTGGTCATCAGACGCATGATGGGCGGCTGGATGATCGGTACCAGGCTCATGTAAGAATACGCCGCCACCGCAATGGGGCCCAGCATTTCAGGAGCCAGTTTTGAAGCGACATAAATGGCCGTTGGACCGTCAATCGCTCCGATTACGCCAATGGAAGCCGCCTGAGGAAGTGGAAATTTCAAAAGGGTGGCAAGGATCAAAGTGCCGTAGATACCAAACTGCCCGGCAGCCCCCAGCAAAACCAGATAGGGCATCGCCAGCAAAGGGCGGAAATCGATCATGGTTCCAACGCCGATAAACACCAGCAGCGGGAACAACTCGGTCGAAATACCGGCATCATAGATCACCTTGAAAATGCCGGTATCTGCCGACATGCCCAGGTTGGCCAGAATCGCGCCAAAACCGATTGGGAGAAGCAATACAGGTTCATACTCTTTATAAATCGCCAAAGCAATCAGAATGAGACCCACACCGATCATCACTGCGTTACCCCAATAAAAATTGGTGAAACCGCGTGATATTTCACCAATCAGTTCGTTATAATCCATGCAGTTACTTCTCTCTCTAGAAATCGACTAAAGGCTGGCCATGACTCACAGTATCTCCACTGGAAACATACACTGCCGAGATTTTACCGGCACGATCAGCGCGGATCGTATTTTTCATTTTCATTGCTTCCAGAACACAAATCTCCTGATCGGGGACAATTTCATCACCCACTTTTACAGCCACAGAAAGGATCACACCCGGGATGGGTGCAGTCAAGGTGATGGACGAAGCCTGGGCATTTGAAGCCGGGGGTGTGCGAACAACTGCCGCTGCGGATTGTGGTGCCGGTGCAGCCGGACGTGGTTCCGGTTTTTTGGGTGTCGCAGCGGTTTCGCTCACCGATACGGCCTGCAATTCCTCCGGGTAGACCTCGAATGTTTCGCCATCAACCACCGCGAGGATCGGACGTTGGGTGAGATCGCCCACCTCTACTTCATAACTTTCATTTTCGATTTGTACACGCAGCTTCATTTTGTTTTTCCTCGGGATTTGCCGTACATTCCAGGTGTACGGGAGAATAATTTCTGCTGGTTCTGGCGCTGGATAGCGCGCATTACAGCCTGCCAATTGGAAGTTTGAATTGTTTCAATCGGCGCTGTTAATTTTGATTCGTGATATGAAAGGGCTTTACGAACTGCCTCTTCAGCCGCCTGGCGTCTGCGAATTTGGATGGCCGCTGCCACTGCCACAGCAGCAACTTTTCGTTTATTCAGGGCAGCATCCGGAACGGGTGCAACCTGCCGTTCAGGCAATACTCCGCTGGTTTGTGTGCCAACCGGTTTCTGCTTATCGGCCGTGACACGCACGAGCAATTCCATCATGGCCCATAGAAGCAGTATGACAATAAAAACCAGCCCCATCCCTATTACTGTGATTAAAAGTGCATTGTTCATAGTACTCTTATCTGTTGAGAATCATGGTTATCGATCCTGTTCGGGCAGATGTTTCTTCCTCCCGGCCAGGATTGCATCGTTTGCGCACATTTACAAGGGGATGTTCCCATGTTTTTTGGGGGCAATCTGAACATGTTTATCGCGCAGGGCATGGAGTGAAGCGATCACACGCATGCGGGTTTCAGCCGGTTCAATCACCTCATCGATGTATCCCTGTTCAGCAGCAGCGTAGGGGTTGAGGAATTGTTCGCGATACTGTTTGGTGACCTGTTTGCGTTCTGCTTCCGGGTCACTGGCATCGGCGATCTGTTTGCGATAAAGGATGTTCACTGCGCCATCCGCCCCCATTACGGCAATTTCTGCGCTGGGCCAGGCGTATGTGACATCCGTACCCATATATTTGCTGCTCATCACTACATAAGCACCGCCATAGGCCTTACGTGTGACAATGCTGACCTTGGGAACCGTGGACTCGGCATACGCATAGAGCACCTTGGCTCCATGCCGAATCACCCCGCGGTGTTCCTGGTCAACGCCGGGGAGGAAGCCCGGGGAATCGATGAAGGTAATGATGGGGATATTGAATGCGTCACAGGTTCGCACAAAGCGGGCAATTTTATCCGCCGAGTCGATATCCAGAACACCCGCCATCACATAGGGTTCCTGCGACACAATGCCCACGCTCAACCCGTCCAGGCGGGCAAATCCGGTAATCGCGTTGCGGGCAAATTCATCCTGGAACGGGAGGAATGTCCCCTGATCAACGATCCTGTCAATCGCATCGCGCATGCGATAGGGTTCAGCCGGATCGATGGGAACCAGGCTGTTCAACTCTGCATCCATTCTGCAGGGATCATCTCCCTGGGGCAGGACAGGCGGATTATCCACATTGTTGGATGGAAAATGATTCAGAACACGCCGGGACAGGGCAATGGCATCCTGTTCATTTTGAGCAATGAGGTGAGCCGTACCGCTGATCCCCAAATGAACCCGCGCACCTCCCAATCCTTCTGAATCTATCACCTCGCCGGTCACCGATTTGATGACATTGGGACCGGTCAGGAACATATAAGACTGTTTTTCGACCATGATCACCACATCGGTTACGGCCGGTGAATAGGCTGCGCCGCCGGCACATGGGCCAAGGATAATGCTGATCTGGGGGATCACACCGGAATACTGGGCATTGCGCCGGAATACCTCGGCATAACCGCCAAGACCGCGTACGCCTTCCTGGATGCGGGCGCCGCCGGAATCGATCATCCCGATGATGGGCGCTCCGCAAGCCGCTGCCATATCCATCACCTGACAGATCTTGCGACCGTGCATCTCACCCAAAGCGCCACCCATGACAGTGAAATCCTGGGCATAAACATACACCGTACGGCCATCGATCTGCCCAAAACCAATGACAACCCCATCGCCAGGGAGTCTTTCATCAGACAGTCCCAATTCATCACGAGGTGCCATCACAAACGGCTCAAGTTCATGAAAGGTTCCTGGATCAACCAGTAAATCAAGCCTCTCACGAGCTGTTAATTTTCCTTTTGCGTGCTGTTTAGCGATTCGATCCTCACCGCCACCCTGAACCGCTTTCGCTCTTCGTTGACGTAGTTCAACAATCCGGGGGTCTAATTCTGACATTGTTCCCTCTATTTCATCTTGATTAAAAAACAAAATACCGACCAATTGTAATCGTTATGCCTCTAAACTCTTTGCATATATATCATAAAATTTATTTACTTTCATCCTGATTCATTGATAACATTTAGCTCCACATTTCTCTCAAATTTTGCCAAAGAACATACAAGCTGGCAATGGATACCATTACGATCAGAAGAATCCAAAAATATTCATACAACAACACAAAAGAACAAATGACTGCCAAGAGAATAGCCAAAGTGTTGATCAGACTGGATAGTCTGCGTCGAAATCCGGCTTCCAGAAAGATAATGAGCACCAAAATTCCAGTCAGGCCGATGTAGAGATACTTTCTGGCAAACAATGCCAGCACGATGGACGCAATCAACATCAGGCTGATACTCAACGCCGACCAAATTTCTGCCAGCCAGCCCAGGCGCAATTCCGATTCCTTTTCTGGCAGCAGAGGGCGTTTCAGATGTCCACGTACAGGTTCCTTTTTACCCTGTTTCAACGTTCTTTCATAATCAGACAACACCCCAATCAACGTTTCGTTCCATGTTAATTTTTTACAAAGAGTTTGGAGCTCCTCTGACAGATTTGCCATGCGGGATTGATGCTGGTTGAAAGCAGAAACCAGATGTGGCAGACCACGCATGGCGTTGGTTTCAATGCCCAAAACAGACAATTGGGTTTGTTCTTCAACGATTTGCAGCTTGAGAGCCTGATTTTCAGTATCCAGATCGATTTTGCGCTGTAAAAGGAGGGGCAATTGATTTGCGGGTGGAAACGCTTTATCGAGACCTGCCCATCCAAGCGGGTCATACCAGACCCGGCGTACTTCTCCCTGGCGGGTATACTGCATCCCGGGGGGAGCATTTTCGCCGGCCAACGGGTCGCGGGCATAATAACCCCACAATCCACGGTACCCGGAGACCCAATCCGGTACAGGATCCATTACAATGGGATCGTCCCAATCTGATTGGGCATCCTTTCCAATGGAGAAGCCGTCACCGCGGGCATAATCCACAAACGGAACGGTAAAGATATTCAGTGAAGAGGGATTCTGGATTTCAACCTCGTCGCCAATCGTGCGACGTAAAAATCTCCGCCACATTTTGCCTGCATTCTCCATAAAACGTGCCACTGGCGACATAAAGGGGATCTCAATTTCGGTCAGGTAATCGCCATTTGTGAAATAGCTTGCGTGGGAGCCAGCGGCAACATATACAACCGGGTGATCACCCATTTTCTGCAGTTCCGGGTCATCCCAGCGGCGGCGGAAGTCATCTCCTGCAAATTCGTGACTGGCATAAGCAGCCCATTCAGGTTGCAGCACTCCGTCATGATCCTCATAGAGATACAAATTGATCATTTCCCAATCCGCTTCGTGGTCATTGGCACCATAATAGCCGGAACGCCAATCGTTATAGACATAAAAGAACCAGTACTGCAAAATGATCCACCCTGATTGTCGGATAACCCGCCCGTAATAGCGATGTCCGGGTGTGCTTGTGCGCATTTTTTCATAGGTTAGCGCAGCCGCAAGCGCCCGGTCACCGGGAAGGCGGCCGCGCGCCAGCAGGGATAATGAAAACAGGCCATCGAGGAAGCGGGATGTGTAACCCACCCGTGAAAGACGCCCCCGGCCGCTGCGAAAAACATCTTTGGGGTCTTTCTTTTTCATTGTTTTCTTCACCAGATAGGCTGCCAATTCCGAAATATTCAAAGGTTCAATAAATTGAAGATAATAGACAGATTTTTGCCCGGTGGGAGAATATTGACCCAATTTTTCGAGGGTAAGTTCTTTTTCAGGAATCAAACAATGAGATGTCTGTTCAGGCCGCTGCACCCAAAGGCTGCTTTCCTTGACATAGGCCTCTGCATCGATCGGGTAGAATTTTTCCCCGCGCGTGAAACGCAGCACAGGTTCAAAACGTCTCAGCAGTTGAAGATCATCATCCATGATCGTCTCGCAATTCCTCATTGTGTTTCATTATGATTATTATGCGCGGCTACGTTGAAATAAGAGGGTACATCGGCATAATTGAGATACAGTACCATAAAGATACCGGTCACCATCATGATGACGATGTGTGCAGGACGGTTAACGTAGTACAACACCAGAGCCGTCAGCAATGAACCGGCCTGTACCAGCAGGGCCAAAGTCCGGGAAATCACCCACCGGCGGAAGAAGCCGACTGCCGTCCATAAAGCAAGTGTGGTAAGCACAAACAGCACTGCGCTTTCAATCAAAGCCGTTAAAAGCTGGGCGCTGGCGGCGGTATGGATGAGATCGGCCGAGAACCGATAAATTTCAGCATAGGAAAACGGTGTGTCGCCACTGAGCCAGCGTGCAAAAAGCCTGGAAAAAAGCTCTGGCCCGTTGTTCAAATGGAAGTGATACACGCCCAGCAGAAAATAGATGACTGCCTCCAGAATTAAAAGCCAGCCACAGATCCGTACCATCCCCGGTACCTTTCCCGCCTGCTTTCTGACCCCATCAGATTGACTTTGTATTTCTTGTGAATTATTCATGCACGATTACGCTTTTATCAACATTGGTGAAAAATCAGAGAAACAATGGAATGGTTGTTTCTGATTATACGCAAAATATCCTTGCAGTGGGTCAAACGATAAGAGAAATTGACGGGATGCATGGCGGATTATTTTTGAAATGCTATAATGAAACTATAAGAATTAGCAGTTTGAAATCAGGTAAAAATGAAGAACTTACGCCGTTTTGTCACCCTGTCTTTTTTACTTTTGGCCTTGTTGATCAGTGCCTGGTCCCCTTTGGAACGACCACCAGCACAGACTGAAACCTCCCCGGTTGTTCTGGTATTGAAAAGCGAAGGCGCCATAACACCGGTACTGATCGAATATCTGGAACGGGGTATACAAATTGCGGTTGAACGCAATGCTGAAGCCATCATTCTTGAACTGGATACCCCCGGCGGCAGTGTGGATATCATGAACAGAATCGTACAGACCATCCGCAGCAGCTCCATTCCGGTTGTGGTATACGTGTACCCCAACAACGCCATGGCCGCCAGTGCCGGTACGGTCATCACATTGGCCGGGCATGTAGCAGCCATGGCCCCCGAGACCACTATCGGCGCTGCCAGCCCGGTAGGTTCGGAAGGTGAGGATATCGGGGAAACGATGGAAGCCAAGGTCAAAGAGATCCTGAAAGCCTCTGTACGCGGTCTCACCAAAAACCGCAGCGAAGAAGCCACGCGCCTGGCTGAGGAAACTATCGAGAATGCCCGGGCTGTCACGGTGGAAGAAGCGCTGGAAGTTGGCCTGGTGGACATCCAGGCTGTGGATGTGGTGGATCTGCTGAACCAGCTCAACGGGCGTGAGGTAAATATCGGTGAAGGCACGGTCACACTTCACACTGAGGGTGCCGAGATCATCGAGGTGGGAAATACATTCATCGAAGAGCTTCTACTGCTACTGGTAAACCCCAACCTGGTCTTTATTCTATTGGCAGTAGGCATACAAGCCATTCTGATCGAAATTTCCAGCCCCGGCGGATGGGTGGCAGGGTTCATTGGCGTGGTTTGTGTGCTGCTGGCTGTCTATGGCATCGGCGTGCTGCCGGTCAACTGGTTTGGAATGTTTTTCCTTTTGGCAGCCTTTGTCTTGTTCATCCTGGATATCAAAGCGCCAACACACGGGGCATTAACCCTGGCCGGTACAGCTACTTTCATCACCGGTGCGCTGGTTCTGTTTAATTCCGCTACCCTGCCCGGGTTCCCGCGCGTTTCCGTCCCACTGGTCATTATCACAGGCGTCATTATTGCAGGGGTCTTCTTTACGATCATGACCATTGCCATCCGCGCTCAGCACCGGCCTGTACAATTTGGCAGAGAAACAATGCCAGGAAAGCAGGGCCTGGTAGAGGAAGAGTTGAACCCGCACGGGATGATCAAGGTAGGCGGTGAATTATGGTCGGCAGAATTGGTGGAGGGTGAAAGCCCGCTGTCCAAAGGTACGCGGGTTGAGGTGATCCGCGTGGAAGGATTGGTGTTGAAGGTCAGGCAAATTAAAGATTAACATTCTAATAATTGCCCGGAAAATGAATGCCGCCTACATAATACATTTTATTAAATGTGGGAGACTTGATGTCATTGCTAAAGAGTTTCATCCGGAATTGGATGAAAAAAGGTGCAAGGAGATTATCAACCCAATATCGCCAGGCCACCTGGCGCGAACGTGCACTGCCAGATTTCATCATTATAGGAGCACAAAAATCCGGAACGAGCAGTTTGTTCTTTTACTTAAGTCAGCATCCACAGCTTATTCCTTCAGATGTTAAAGAAGTACACTTTTTCGATGGCGGGCGGATTTCAGGGGTGGATCAATATGAAAATGGACTAACCAGTTACTATGCCCATTTCCCATTGCGCTCAAGTATGGCAAACGGCCAGCAGACATTTGAAGCTTCACCCAGTTATATTTTCCATCCATTGGTACCCGGGCGGATTTACAAGTTGATCCCAAAGATCAAGCTGATAGCCCTGCTGCGAAACCCGACCGACAGGGCCATATCGCATTATCTGCATGAAAAAAGGAAAGGGAGAGAGCCGCTTCCGATCCTTGAGGCATTTGAACAAGAAGAAACACGTTTGAAACCAATTTGGGAAAATGGAAATTTTCGTGACAGAAAATTTACAACTTACTCTTATAAAAGCCGGGGATTGTATAAATGCCAGATGGAGAGATACCTTACATATTTCGCCAAAGAACAAATTCTCATCATTCCCAGCGAACGTTTCTTCGCCGACCCGCTGCAGTATCTGCAAAAGACATTCGATTTTTTGGGGGTGGATTCTAGTTACAAAGTATTGGATTTGCAACCAAAAAACATCGCAAATAACAGGATTAAGGTAGACCAAATTGTTTATGATTATTTGAACGGCTTCTTCCGTCCGCATAACGAAGCACTGTATGAATTGCTCGGCGAAGATTTTGGCTGGTAATCGGATCGACAAGTATTATTTGTTATTCAGCCTGCAATTTTGTCAGTTTTTTCTGTCATCCCCGGAATATACAGACGGTGGACATATTCTTTCAGCATGCGCATGGTACTGAATTGAGGCGCCAGAGTGCGGATCGATTCCTTCATCATTTTGATCCATTCATCGGAAGGTAACTCAGCGCGGCGATTTTTATAAAACAACGGTACGATCTCATATTCCAGGGTCTCATAGATATCGGCCGAGTCATCCCGATCCTCTTCCGCCGCATCGTGATATTCGGTTTCTTTGCCAATCTTCCACCCATTTTCGCCGTTATAGCCCTCACACCACCAGCCATCGCGGACAGAAAAGTTCAGAACGCCATTCATGGCTGCCTTCATACCGGATGTCCCCGATGCCTCGTTAGGACGGCGCGGGGTATTCAACCAGATATCCACCCCTTGTACTAAATGGCGGGCAACGTTCATATCATAGTCTTCCAGAAACACAATCCTGCCGGCAGTACGGGCATCTTTCGCGGCGCGATACACCTGCTGAATGATCAATTTCCCCGGTTCATCGGCAGGGTGCGCTTTTCCGGCAAAGATGATCTGCAACGGCATTTCCCGGTCATTGATAATCTTCAGCAATCGTTCATAATCCTGCAAGATAAGATTGGATCGTTTGTAGGTTGCGAAACGGCGGGCAACCCCGATCGTCAAGACCTGACTGTTTAGCAGCACACCCCCGGCAATCACTTGAACGGGATGATATTGGCCGGTCACCCACGATCTACGCGCCCGGCGGGAAACAAAACGGATCAGATCATCTTTCAGGTTCTGATGCACCTGCCACAGTTCCTGATCGGGAATTTTTTCCAATCCCTCCCAAATCTCTGCATCATCGATATGTTCCATCCAGTCGGCGGGAAAATGCCGGTCCAACAAGGCCCGCATTTGGCCGGACATCCAGCTAAGCGAATGAACCCCGTTTGTCACGTGTGTTACTGGCACGTCTTTCTCCGCCACACCCGGCCAGAGAAACTGCCACATCTTGCGGGAAACCTTGCCATGCATTTCGGAAACAGCATTGCGCTGCTCAGACAGTTTGAGAGCCAGTACCGGCATGCTGAAGTTTTCTCCCCAGGCTTGTTGATGTCTACCCAGGTCGATAAAGGCATCCCGCGTCAGTTTCAGGTCATCCCATAAATGTGCAAGGTATTTGTCAATCATCCACAACGGGACTTGATCAAGACCGGCCGGAACGGGTGTATGGGTCGTGAATACATCGGTTCGGGCCACCATTTGGGATGCTGCTTCATAAGTCAATCCATTTTGCATGGCTGCCCGTATTCGTTCGAGGATGAGGAAAGCCGAATGGCCTTCATTCATGTGCCAGATGGTAGGTTCGAGGCCCAGCAGGTTCAGGGCCTTAACGCCGCCAATTCCCAACAGGATTTCCTGTGAAATGCGTACATCCAGATCACTGCTGTACAGGCGTGCAGTGAGCTGGCGGTCGTTGGGTGAGTTGGCCTCCACATCGCTGTCGAGCAGGTAGAGCAGCCTCCTTCCAACGTGCACTTCCCAGATGCGGGCAAACACCTTGCGTCCGGGCAAATCCACCGAGATCATCACCGGTACCCGTTGTTCATCCAGCAGAGGAATGAGCGGCATTTCATCCAGAGCCAGGGTGTAATTGGCAGTGTTCTGCCAACCATCTTCGGTGATATGCTGCATGAAGTAGCCTTGATGGTAAATAAAACCAATCCCGGTCAGAGGGATGCCCAAATCACTGGACTCTTTCAAATGGTCCCCCGAAAGCACACCCAGACCACCGGCGTAAACAGGCAATGATTCATGCAATCCGAATTCAAATGAAAAATAAGCAATGCTTTTGGAGACCAGATCAGGATATGTCGTGACAAACCAAGTATCGTTTTTCTCCAGATACCTGTCAAATTGATCCATCACACTATCATACAAATCGAGATAATCAGGGTGATCAGCCACGGCATTCAGCCTGGCCCGATCGGATTGCTTGAGCAGGGTAACCGGATTATGATTCACCTCATCCCATCGTTGCGGCTCGATATTGGAAAACAAGGCTCTGGCCTGGGGATTCCAGACCCACCATAAGTTATAAACCAATTCACCCAGGCGCTCAATTCGCGCCGGTAGATTGAAATTGTTGGGAATTATTCGTTGTATTGATGCCATTGGAATTTCTCCTGTCCTTGCAATCTTTCCTCCCTGGCAAAGGCAGGAAAAAGAACAAATTAATCATAACCGAAAAATGTGTTTTATAAAGACGGGCGACTAGAGAGTGTTGAAAAAATCTTTTCAGAATAAAAAGGGAACCCAGGCCAGGATGTCAGGCACAACTTTCGGCAGTACCCAGCCCAGCAGTATCCCCAATACTGCGCCGGCTGCAATATCCGACAAGTAATGCACCCCCAGCATGATCCTCGCCAGGCAGACCAACGGTGCCCATACCACCAGCAGCCAGGCCAGCCACGTGGGTCCCAAACCTGCTGTAATCACAGCCAACATCACTGCCCGGGTTGCATGCCCGGATGGAAAAGAATGAGGATCTCTCCGGCGGTAAATCTCACCCCAGTCACTTTCCGGACGCCGGCGCCGGATCAAAAACTTTATCGACAAGACAAATAACGCCTGAATGACAATACAGATCGCCAAAAAGACACAGCGATAACACCAGGATTTGTCGAAAAAAATAAAGGATGAGAGCCAAACCAGTCCCAACCCTGCCATCCAAAACCAGGAATCACCGGAATGGGCAAAGAAAACAGCGGTTTTTCGGAGCCGGCTGCCGTTGGACACCCGCAGATGCCCGGAAAGGCGTTCATCGATATCGAGAAGGTTTTGGAGTGGTTGACCCATGCGAAAGCGAGTATACATCATTCGAAATAAAAGAGGTAGTGCTCTGTCAAATAACAAAGAGAAATTTGAAATAACCGAAACAGAACGCTTTAAGTTTTGCCAAATTTCAATTTTAGTGTCATTTCGCTCATTCCTAATTTTGAAAATCATGTATAATAACACGCAAGATAAAAATCACATAAGGATATGATTTGTTACGCGAAGATCATATTATCTTTCTTACTGGTGATCATTGATCTTTAGCCGCTAATCAAAATATATTTCGCTTAATACAGGTGCATTAAGGCCGTTTTCAGCAGGACCCTTTCCAATATTGCAGCAGGAGGGCTTTGATTGACCTAAATGAACTGTGCAATGACAGTACGCCCCCTTCCAACTCCTTCACCAGAGAAGTTATTCGTCATTGGATTCGTGCTCAAATATGCACGTTTTTCTTTGAAAAAGATCATATATCCTTGTGATGATCGACCTTGTTTCGACCTGCCAGCTTCTTTCATTTCACATCGATCAACAAAACAGAAACCCAAAGCAGGAAAACCCGTCTTACAAACCCTGATAACAAATTACGGAACTACATCAATTTATCCGTTTTATCACTGGAGGTGAATTATGAGTCAAATGGTTGTGATGGATCAACCCGCCGGGCCATACGACCCAACTGTTCCCGGTCTCAGCAGCGACCCGGAGTTACAACACTGTATTCAATGCGGCAACTGCAGCGGTATTTGTCCCTGGGGATATGCCATGGAATTTCCTCCCAGCCGGATGATTGCTGCCCTTCGGGCGGGCATCTACACAAACGTCACGACAACAGAGAGTGTCTGGATGTGTATCGCCTGTTCCGCCTGTACCGCGTCCTGTCCACGTCTCATCCCCATCACGGAAAATTTGATGACGCGCACCAAAGAGGAGTTAATCCTGGCAGGCAAAGTTCCGGCCGAGCTGCAAAGCGCACTCGAGTTTTCGCATCGTTATGGCAATCCGCTGGGCGAATCCCCACGCAAGCGCGTTGATTGGGCCGAAAAAGCCGGACTGGGTATTCCGGTACTGGGCCGTGAGAATACAGAAGTGGACGTTCTCTGGTTTGTGGGGGATTACCCGTCTTATCATACGAATGTCATCCCTACTGCGTTGGCTTTTGCCAAACTGCTTAAGATGCTCAAGATCAATTACGGCATCCTGGGCAACCTGGAACATAGCGATGGGGATTCACAAAGGCTGGCAGGAGAACACGGGCTTTTCGAAATGTTGGCGGAACGCAATGCCAAGGCATTTCGCAAATTTACATTTAAGGAAATCATCACCACGGATCCACATGCTTTCAATGCCTTCAAGAATGCTTACCCTCAAATAGGCATTTCCTATCCTGCCCGGCATTACACACAATTTTTGGCCGAAAAACTGGAACAGCTTAAGCCCTTCCTGACAAAGGAAATCAAGGCAAAAGTCACATTCCATGATCCTTGCTATTTGGGCAGGGTCAATAACATCTTCGATGAGCCCCGCCAATTAATCCAGGCGGTTCCCGGCGTAGAGTTGGTTGAGATGCCTCACAACCGCAACAACAGCCTGTGCTGCGGTGGCGGAGGCGGGGGTATGTGGCTGGACGGTTACCAGTGGGAAAAGACCCACGCCCGTACCTCCGAATGGCGTGTCCGTGAAGCAGTCAATGTAGGGGCGGATATATTGGTCGTTGCATGCCCGTATGAAAAACCCCGCTTTGAGGATGCCATCAAGGTGATCAAAAAAGCTGAAGGGTTAAAGGTAATGGATATCAGCGAACTGCTCACTGCTGCTATGAAATAAATGCCAAGAGAATAGAAGAGGAGATCAATTTATGAAAATCATCGTTCCTGTACAGCTTGTGCCTGATCTGGTGGAAGAGCTTGAGTTCAATAAATTCCGCAACGGATTGGACTTCGAAAACCTGGCCTGGATACTGAACGAATTCGATGATCACGCGATTGAACAGGCAATTCTGATCAAAGAAAAAACAGGAGCCGAAGTTGTTGTCCTGGGAGCGGATTGGGGTGAAATGGATGACGCCTTGTTCACCGCTTTCGCCAAAGGCGCTGATCGTCTGATCAAGGTCACGGCAGATTTTGAGGGTGAAGGAGTCAACAACCATGCTTTGGCGCGCATCTTTAAACCAATCATCGAAGCAGAAAAACCAAACCTGATTCTGACGGGTGTCTCCAACCATAATGGCATGGATGGGGTGTTGGGTGCCCTGCTGGCCGAATATCTCGGATTGCCCTATATCGGTTATGTATCCGGTGTGCGTGTGGATGATTCCAAGGCTGTTGTTCAAAAAGATTATCCCGGCGGGTTGAAGGCAAACATGGAAGTCATCCTGCCTGCCGTACTCGGAATTTCCTCCTCCGAAACGCCGCCAAGATATGTGCCCATCAGCAAAGTTCGTCAGGCTATGAAAACCGGCCAGATTGACGAACAGGAAGGTGAAATCGATCTTTCCGGCGCAGTACCCACCCAGGCCATGTATGAGCCTGAGGTAACCGGCAAAGCCGAAATGATCGAGGGGCATCTTGATCAGATCATCAACCGGATTGTTGAAATTATCAAGGACCAAGGTTTGCTCTAAAAGGAGGAAAATACGATGAGCGATATTTTTGTTTTTGTTGAACATATTCAGGGTGCTGTTTCTGACATCACCTATATCAGCCTGGCTCAAGCCAGGGTGACGGCAAACGTTACCGGCGGTAAGGTTGTCGCCCTTTTGTTGGGAAATGACAAGGCATTGGCCACCCGCCTGGCGGCAGACGAAGTCCTTTTTGTTGAGCATCCCAGCCTGGCCGAGTATTCTTACGACGCCAATGTCAAAGTCCTGGCCGACATCATTACCGAAAGGAAACCAGGCATGGTAATCTTCGGGGATACCTCGATCGGCTCGGACATTGCCAGCGGTCTTTCTGCCCGGCTCGACCTGCCCCTGGTCAGTTTCTGTGCCGAAATCAAAGAAACGGATCGCGGGTTGGAATATGTATCTCAAATTTGCGGCGGTAAGGTAATGGCTGAAGGAAAAATACCGGCCGGGACGACATTGTTCACACTGCTGCCCGGAAAGTTCAAGGTGGATGAAGGGCAAAGCGCCACAGCTCCCAAGGTAACCAGTCTTACGGCTCCCTATTTAGGTGGTTTGCGGGTCACCCTTAAGGAATACCAGGAACCATCAGGCGAGGATATTGATATCTCAAAGGAAAATATTCTCGTTGCGGTGGGGCGCGGAATCGAAAATGAGGATAACGTAGCCATCGCCCAGGAACTGGCCGATGCTCTGGGAGGGGCCGTCTGCGCCAGCCGTCCGGTAGTTGACCAGGGCTGGCTCCCGACCACCCGTCTGGTCGGCAAATCCGGGAAAAATGTCAAAGCCAGGTTGTACCTCGCGCTGGGTATCAGCGGAGCTCCGGAACATGTTGAAGCGATTGGATCCAGCGATGTCATCATTGCAGTCAATACAGACCCGAATGCTCCCATCTTCAATGTCGCCAAATACGGGATCGTGGAGGACCTGATCGATATTACCGAGGGTCTTACTGCAGCCGTTAAAGAAGAAAAAGGAGGATAAATGCCTTATCGTCCCGATTTCTGGGGTATTGAACCGGAGTGGACTCACTATCTCATCTATGTAGTGATTACGCTGGCAGCGGCGTTCATGTTTTACCGCGTGTACACACAGGCCAGTTTATGGTGGAAAGTGGGCCGGCCGGAAAAGCGAATAGATCATTTTTGGCAGCGACTCCTGCGGCTGATCAAGGAAGCAGGCATTCAGGTCCGCATCCTCGGCAAGGGATATGCCGGTGTCATGCATGTTCTGATTGCCTGGTCTTTTTTCCTTCTATTCATGGGTACACCGATTGGCGTTATCAACGCATACGTCTTTCCCGGCTTTCTAAAAGGTAATATTTTTCTGATCTTTAAGCTGTTGATGGATTTATGCGTGATTACCTACCTGATCGGCGCCGGCATGGCTGCTTATCGGCGGTTTTTTCAAAAACCAGACAAACTGACCCTGGATTCCCGTTTCAGCAAAACATTACTTTTGTTGACATTGATTGTCATCACCGGCCCGCTTGTTGAGGGTACCCGCCTGGCTGCAACCGCCGTGCATGAAGATATAAGCTATGCAGTCTGGATGCCTCTGGGCTGGATAGTTGCCCAAGTTTTTATTGGAGCAAGCGAAAGCGTCATTATCACCTGGCATACCATTTTTTACCTTATCCACATGGGCCTGGTAGTATGGACATTTAGCACCCTGCCGGTCATCAGCCTGATCCATATAATTACCACCCCGCTGAACCAGTTTTTCTCAAAACTGGAGCCGATGGGGCGTCTGGCGAATGTGTCCGAGGATGAAAAACATAATCCCATTGTGGGTGACCGGCTGCAAAACCTGACCTGGAAACAGCTCATGGATGGTGATGCCTGCACTGAATGTGGACGCTGCCAGGAAGTATGCCCGGCTTATGCAGCCGGTCTGGCTCTCTCACCCAAGAAATTCATCCTGGGTGTCCGGGATGCGCTTCACACTGACGGTCCTGCCCTGGTTAAGGGGGGTGAGCCTTCACAGCAGTTGGTCGGCGAAGTGATCGCCCATGATGTATTATGGGCCTGCACTACCTGTGGAGCCTGCCTTAAGGCCTGTCCGGCTTTTGTCGATCACGTCTCCGGCATTGTCTCCATGCGCAGACACCTTGTCAACGAAGGCGAGGTGGATGAAATGCTGCAAACCGCTTTAGCCAACCTGGGGCGGTATGGAAACTCTTTTGGAAAATCGGCCCGCCAGCGGGCACGCTGGGTAAAAGATGGTGAGCTCGAAATCAAGGATGCCCGCAAGGAACCTGTTGAATACTTGTGGTTTGTGGGAGACTATGCTTCATTCAATCCAGTTTTGACCGAAATCACCCAAAAAACCGCCAAGGTATTTCAAAAAGCAGGTCTGGATTTCGGCATCCTGTATGAGGATGAACGCAACGCCGGCAATGATGTGAGACGGGCAGGTGAAGAAGGACTCTATGAAATTCTCGTCGAACAAAATTCGGATGCATTGAACGGCTCCGAATATAAAACCATCATCACAACCGACCCGCATACCTATAACACGCTCAAAAACGAGTATCCAGCCGAGGTGCTCAAAGGCCGTCAGATACTGCATTATAGCGAAGTGTTGGATCTACTGATCACATCCGGCCAACTCAAATTGACAAAAAAACTGGGATACAAGGTAACCTATCATGATCCCTGTTACCTGGGACGTTACAACGGAATCTTTGATGCTCCCCGGAGAGTCATTGCGGCAGCCGGCTGTGACTTGGTGGAAATGCCCCGCAACCGGCAGAATGGATTTTGCTGCGGTGCGGGTGGAGGACGGATCTACATGGATGAAGGTGTAATGAAAGAACGGCCAAGTGAAAACCGGGTCCGCGAAGGTGCTGCTCTGCCAGGCGTCACCCGCCTGGTGGTTGCCTGCCCCAAAGACATCACCATGTTCCAGGATGCTGTAAAAACAGTCGGCGTCGAAGAACAACTGCTCGTCGCCGATCTGATCGATCTGGTTTATGAAGCCCTCTAAGGAATGCCATGTTAACAGTAAACCTGCTTTACAGAATAATTAATACCAGAAATGGAGGACTGCTGTGAGTGAAAAAATTGGTGTCTACATCTGCCACTGCGGCAGTAACATCGCCGGCACCGTGGATGTGGAAGAGGTTGCTCGCTGGGCCAAGGAACATTTTCCAGATGTCGCTGTAAGCCGTGACTATAAGTTCATGTGCTCCAGTCCGGGTCAGGAATTGATCGAACAGGACATCAAAGAGCATCATTTGACTCGCGTGGTAGTTGCGGCCTGTTCCCCACACTTGCATGAAAAAACTTTTCGGGGAGCCTGTTCAAGGGCAGGTTTGAACCCTTACCTGTTTGAAATGGCTTCCATTCGTGAACACGTTTCATGGGTAACCAAAGATAAAATCATGGCCACCCAGAAAGCCAAAGCAATTGTAGATGGTGCGATCCGCCGCGTCATCCATCATGAAGCTCTCATTCCCATCCCGGTAAATATCAACCCGAATGTGCTGGTGGTCGGCGGGGGTGTGGCAGGCATTCAGGCCGCGTTGGAAGTCGCCGACAGCGGAAGTCACGTATATATGGTGGAACGGGAACCCTCGATCGGCGGGCACATGGCCCAATTCGATAAAACCTTCCCCACCCTCGATTGTTCCGCCTGTATTTTGACCCCCAAGATGTTCGACGTCGGCAATCACCCCAACATTACGCTGCTTACCTACAGCGAGGTAGAGAACGTGGAAGGTTATGTCGGAAATTTTGAGGTCAAAATCCGCAAGAAAGCCCGCAAAGTCAAGGAAGATCTTTGCACTGGCTGCCTGGTTTGCCAGGAAAAATGCCCCAAACGGGTGGTGGATGATGTCTTCGAAGTCGGGATGGGTAAACGGAAGGCGATTTATGTACCCTTCCCACAAGCCGTTCCCAACAAGCCGGTTCTGGATACTGCCAACTGCATTTACTTTCTGACCGGCCGCTGCCAGGTTTGCCAAAAAGTCTGCCCCACCCAGGCCATCGATTATGAACAGGAAGATACCTTCATCGATGTGCAGGTAGGGAATATTATTCTGGCAACCGGATACGAGTTGTTCAACCCCAAACGCATCCCGCAGTATGGTTACGGCAGGCTTCCCAACGTGATCACCAGCCTTGAATTTGAACGGATGACCAATGCGGCCGGCCCCACCAACGGTGAGGTACGCATGGCAGACGGACGAATACCCGAAAGTGTGGCTATTCTTCATTGTGTGGGCAGCCGCGACAAAAACTACAATGCCTACTGCTCGTCTATTTGCTGCATGCAATCGCTAAAATTTGCCCACCTTGCGCATGAGAAGACCGGGGCACAGGTCTATAACTTCTACATCGATATTCGTACACCCCAAAAAGACTATGAAGAATTCTACAACATGGTTCTGGATGAGGGCGCGATGTTCGTGCGCGGCAAGGTAGGTGAAATTACAGATATGCCCCGCACTGAAGCGGAAGAAGGCAAGCTGATTGTGCAGGTGTTCGACACCCTGGGGGGCATCCAGCGCCGCATCCCGGTGGACATGGTTGTGCTGTCAGCCGGCATTGAGCCCCGTAAGGACTCTCACGAAGTCGGCAAGAAATTCGGCATCGCATGTGGATCAGCCGGCTGGATGATTGAACGGCACCCCAAACTGGATCCGGTGGCAACGATGACAGAAGGGATATTCATCGCCGGCTGTGTCCAGGGCCCCAAGGATATTCCTGCCAGTGTTGCCCAGGGTGCTGCCGCTGCGGCACGGGTGATTTCCAAGGTGCAGCAAGGCCAGATGATGTTGGAGCCGATCCGGGCCACCATCGACGAGACAATGTGTTCCGGCTGCCGCATTTGCAACACCATGTGCCCCTTCAACGCCATCTCATTCGATGAGGAAAAGATGGTCAGCGTGATCAATTCCGCGCTATGTCAGGGCTGTGGTACTTGTGTGGCCGCCTGTCCGGCAGGAGCCATTACAGGTAATCACTACAACGATGTACAGATCCTTGCCCAAATAGAAGGAATTTTGGACAAGTCGACGCTGATTTATCGATAATTACCCGGAAAAGGAGATAAAGGACATGAGTGACAACGTACCACATCAATTTGAACCCCTCATTCTGGGTTTTACCTGCAACTGGTGTTCCTACCGGGCAGCAGATGGTGCAGGGCTTGCCAGGGCAAAATACCCGTTCAATATCCGGCTGATCCGTTTGATGTGTTCAGGCCGTCTCGATCCACAGTTCATTCTCAAGGGCCTGGTTGAAGGCGCCGACGGCGTGCTGGTGACAGGCTGCCATCCCGGTGATTGCCATTACATTGAGCAGAACTACAAAACCATCCGGCGGTTTAAGCTGCTGCAGCGCACTCTTGAACAAATGGGAATCGAACCGGCGCGTGTCAAGCTGATATGGGCCAGCGCCGCTGAGGGGTTGATTCTCGCCAAAGAAATTACTGAGTTTACCGAAGAAATCCGTGCCCTTGGACCGTTGAACTGGCCCAGATGGGACCGGGTGTTGCCTGTTGAAATATCAGCAGAAAAAACGGTGGAGGAGGTATGATGTCTGCAAACGGGAAACCAAAATTTGCCATGTACTGGGCTGCCTCCTGTGGAGGTTGTGAGATATCCGTGCTCAACATCCATGAAAAAATTCTGGAGGTGGACGCGAATTTCGATATCGTCTTCTGGCCTGTTGCCATGGATTTCAAATACAAGGATGTGGAAGCCATGGAGGATAACTCCATCTTGCTGACACTCTTCAATGGCGGTATGCGTAACGATGAGAACGAACATATTGCCCGGCTGCTGCGGAAGAAGTCACAACTGCTGGTAGCCTTTGGCTCTTGTGCAGTGGAAGGTGGCATACCGGGTCTCGGAAACCTGGGCACCCGGCAGTCGATATTGGAAACAGCGTACTTCACCGTCAGCACCGAAAACCCCGGCGAGATCTATCCGCAGACAAGCTACCAGGCAGTGGAGGGTGAGCTTCGTCTTCCCAAGTTAAACCCGGTGCTTAAGACTCTGGCCCAGGTGGTACCTGTGGATTACTACATGCCCGGCTGCCCGCCGGAACCGCATCAGATTTCTGCCGTCATTGACCTGGTCTTGCAGGTGCTGCAAGGCAAGGCCGAGCTGCCCCCCAAGGGAACTGTGATTGGAGCAGGGCCATCCACCGTTTGCGATGAGTGCGACCGAAAACGTGACCAGAAGAGGATCAAGAAATTTGTCCGCATCCAGGATATGGCTCACATCGATCCCGAAATTTGCCTGCTCGAACAAGGCATCCCCTGCAACGGGCCTGCCACACGATCAGGTTGTGATGCCCGCTGCCCAAGTGTTGGCGCACAATGCATCGGATGTTACGGCCCCGCGCAGGGCGCCATCGATTTCGGTGCACGCCTGATGTCAGCCTTTGCATCTGTTATAGACAGTAACGATCCGGATGAGATCGACCACATCCTGGACACTATTCCAGATCCGGCCGGGCAGTTTTACCGTTTCAATCTGGCCAATTCACTGCTGCGCTCAAGTAAATCCGCCTGGAAGGGCGAATAGGAGAGGATTATGGAACGCCAACGCATATCAATTGATCCAATCACCCGCCTGGAAGGTCACGGCAAAATTGAAATCTTCCTGAATGAGGAAGGAGAGGTTGAAAACACCTACTTTCAAATCCCCGAACTGCGGGGTTTCGAGCGCTTTTGCGTAGGCCGGCCGATTGAGGAAATGGCGCTGCTCACCAACCGTATCTGCGGAGTGTGCCCTGAAGCCCACCACATGGCCGCCGCAAAGGCTGCCGATGCAGCTTATCACGTCACCCTACCCCGGACAGCCAAACTGCTGCGTGAGCTGCTCTACAGCGCCTTTTTTGTCACCGATCACACCACACATTTCTATGCCCTGGGTGGCCCGGATTTTATCCTGGGACCAGATGCCCCGGTGGCAGATCGCAATATTCTGGGGGTGATCCACAAGGTCGGACTGGAGATCGGCGGGCAAGTGATCCAGGCCCGGAAATATGGCCACAACGTGATCGAGATGATCGGCGGGCGCAAGGTGCACCCCTGCTCGGCCATCCCCGGCGGACAGACTACCGGTATCAACGAAGAACAACGCCAGGAAATCGAAAAGATGGGCCGCTGGGCGATCGATTTTGCCCAATTCTCCCTGAAAATCTTCGACGATATTGTACTGGGTAATAAAGCCTATCTCGATTTGATCCTCGGCGACATCTACACACATGCCACATACTACATCGGCACGGTGGATGACAATAACCATGTCAATTTTTACGACGGCAAGGTCAGTGTAATGTCACCAGACGGTAAACGGATCGGCAAATATGCCGCCTCGGAATACACCGACTGGATCGCCGAGCGCGTGGAACCCTGGTCATACATTAAATTCCCCTATCTCAAGAAGGTAGGCTGGAAAGGATTTGTCGATGGCAAGGATTCGGGCGTTTACATGGCCACCCCACTCTCCCGTTTGAATGCCTCCGACGGGATGGCCACTCCCCGCGCACAGGCCGAATTCGAGAAGTTCTATGCTGCACTGGGCGGAAAACCCGTTCATCAACGCCTGGCTACCCACTGGGCACGCCTGATTGAGCTTCTGTACGCCGCCGAACGCTGGGTGGAATTGGCAACCGACCCGGAAATTACCTCCGATAATTTCCATACCGTCCCAACAGAAAAACCCACCGAAGGCGTAGGGATTGTCGAGGCACCGCGCGGCACGCTGACCCATCATTACTGGACGGATGAGCGCGGAATTGTCACCAAAGCCAACCTGATCGTCGGGACGACCAACAACATGGCTTCCATCGCCATGTCCACCAAGAAGGCAGCACAGAATCTGATCAAAAAGGGTGTCAAGGTCACCGAGCCCACTCTGAACATGATTGAGATGGCTTTCAGGGCTTATGACCCCTGCTTTGGCTGCGCCACTCACGCCCTGCCAGGGCAGATGCCACTCCAGTTAACCATCCATGACGCCGACGGCACCATTCTGGATGTGGTTACCCGCGATTGATGAAGCTTAATGACACCCCACCCCTTTTCTCCCCCTTCCAGCAGGAAGGGGGAGAAAAGGGGTGGGGCGAAGTTCAAAGTGAATCATTGAAAATGAAAACCATTATCATCGGGTTGGGGAACCCCATTCTGGGCGACGACGCAGCAGGCTGCCGCGTTGCAGAAGCCGTTGAAGAACAAATCAAGGCCTTGAACTGCCAGGAGGTCGAGGTGGAGCAATTTTACCGGGGCGGGATTGCATTAATGGAGCGCCTGATTGGCTATGATCAGGCGCTTATCATTGACACCGTTCAAGGGATGGGGGGCCCCATCGGAAAAATCCGATCTCTGACGATGGATGACTTGCCCACCCAAACTGTTGACTCACCTCATGATTCCACGCTTAAATCAGCCCTCGAGTTAGGCAGGCAGTTGGGGGAAAAACTGCCTGACAGGATTGATATTATTGCCGTAGAGATCAAATCAGAATTCGAATTTAGCGAACAACTCACACCACCTGTTGCTGAGGCTCTTCCACTTCTGGTCAACATGGCTCTGGAATGGGTCAATAAACAACCCCGCTGATATTCCCGTTTCCCAGTAAAATCAAATTTCCAAAACAGATAACAGATAATTCCACCGTGTCTGTCTGACAAGTTATTTTTTCCTGTATAAATCAGGATGCAAGGTCTTTGCTTCAGACAGATTATCACAAGAACCCGCTGACAAAGATCATTATCCTGTTTGTTACTACCCTTAAAAATTGGGGAGATTAGACAAGGGAAGGGAAGATAACTTTCACATGACATTTAGTGTTCCTACGATTATAAGGAGAGTTAATATGTATCAACTGAAGTCATACTCCATTGTGGAGGGTCATCCATGCTTTACATCCTGATCGTGGCAGCAGCTATTGTCTGCGCGCTACAGGCGATCACCGCCGTCCGGCTGATCGGTTCTGCTATCTGGCTTGCAGCCGCCAGCGCGATGGTTTCCATCTTGCTCTATTTGTTGGGTGCTCAAGAAGTCGCCGTTATTGAACTGAGCGTAGGCGCAGGATTGGTGACAATTCTCTTTGTATTCGCCATCAATATCGTTGGTGATGAAGAAATCAGTACGAAGGCGATGATACCTGGGCCAATAGCCTGGACAATCATCCTTATTCCCCTGGTTGTACTCGGTTTTTTGACTTTTCCGTCACTCAATGTTCCTATGCTGGCAGCCCAGGACGCAAGCTTTTCAACTGTCTTGTGGCAGGACCGCAGCCCGGATTTGTTCCTTCAACTCGCGCTGATCTTTACGGGAGTTCTGGGTATTCTGGGTTTGCTGGCTGAAAGCAAAACATCGAAACCGAATAAGGAGTCGAAATGAGCCTGTCTATACCTGTCATCGTCGCCATTGCAGTATTAGGTCTGCTGGGGATAGGCCTTTATGGCGTACTGATCTCGCGAAACCTCATCAAGGTCATCATCGGGTTGCAGATTATGGTAAAGGGTGCCATGCTGGCCCTTGTTTTAGCCGGCAGGATGAATGGTCAGCTTAATACGGCTGCCAGTCTTGCACTGACGGTCATTGTCGTCGATACCATTATTGCGGTGGTAGGACTCGCCCTGGCAGTTCAGATTCGCCGTACGACCGGTACCCTGGATGTCAAATCACTTTCCAATCTAAAGAGGTAGACGCATGGCATCCACTCTGATCATCTTATCCATATTAGTGCCCTGGGCCGGTGCTCTCATTGTCTGGCTGACCGGTGATAAACATCCGCGCGCACAGCATAGCCTGGCTGTCCTCTTCTCTGTGCTGGCCGGTGTCATCACCCTGGCGCTTATCCCTTACAATACCGATAAAATCACCCTCACACTGCCGGTAGGCGGCGCATTCGGCAATTTTACTTTTGTCCCCGATGGTCTCGGATTATTGCTGGCCTGCATCGCCACAGTCGTTGGCAGCCTGGCGGTAATCTTCTCGGTCGATTACATGCACGGCGAGGCACAGCTCGGTCGTTACTATTCCATGGTACTGTTCTTTATTGGCGCCATGGTCGGGTTGGTGCTCTCCAGCAATCTTCTGCTTATGTTCGCGTTCTGGGAGATCACGGCAGTCTGTTCTTATGTCCTGATCTCTTTCTATAACGATGATCCCAAGGCGGTGGCCGGTGGTATCAAGGCCCTCATCATCACCCAGTTTGGTGGCGTTGGTCTGCTCGGGCTGGCGGCACTCTCCTATACCTACTTTGGTTCTTACGATGTACAGACATTTATTGCCGGAGCCTCGACACTCCCCCAAAACGTGCTTGCCATAGCAGCTTTCGGTTGCCTGATTGCCGCAGCAGCAAAATCCTCACTGTTCCCATTCCAAACCTGGCTGCCGGATGCCATGGAAGCGCCGACCCCCATCAGCGCCCTCATTCATGCGGCGACCATGGTGAATGCCGGTATTTACCTGGTAGCCCGTATGTTCCCGGCTTTTGAAGGTGTGCCCGGCTGGCCAACCGCAGTGATTTGTGTGGGTGTCATTTCCGCCTTGATTTCGGGTATCATGGCCCTGGTTGCCACGGATCTCAAGCGGGTTCTGGCGTATTCCACGATCAGCCAGCTTGGATATATGATGTATGCGATGGGTGTGGGCGGCGTATTTGCTGGCAGTGTTCACCTTTTCAGCCACGCCATCTTTAAGGCTTTGTTATTCCTTTCCGCCGGTGCAGTCATCCATTCGATCGGCACGCGTGATATGGCGAAAATGGGTGGGCTCGGCAAACAAATGCCACTGGTCAGGAACGTCTTCGTGATCGGTTCACTTGCGCTGGCCGGCATCCCCATCCTCAACGGGTTCTGGAGTAAGGAACTGATCCTGGAGCAAGGTCTGCAGGGGCCTATATGGGCCTGGATCATCATGCTGTTCACAGCAGGCCTGACCGCGGCCTATACTTTTCGCTGTGTCTGGCTGGTATTTTACGGAGAACCTCGTTCAGAGCTTCATGCCCACCCAACCGGATCAGCCATGAAAGTATCACTTGTAGTGCTGGCAGCCGGCTCGCTGGTAAGCTGGCTTTTAGCGGGACCGCTCAGTCGCATAATGGCAGAAACCATGCCGCTGCATGCCCTGCACGAATTGACGACCTTCGAAATGGCCAAGGAGGTTTTGACTGCGCCGGCTACCCTGGTTGCATTGATCGTTATTGCCCTCGGGTTGGCCGCCTGGTGGCAGCGGGCACGTCTCAAATCGCTGGCGCGTTACTTCCGCTGGCTGGCGTACCTGGCCCGCAACAGCTTCGGCTTTGAACTGCTGAACCAGTTTGTTGTATCAATCACCAATGGCACTGCTCAAATCCTGCGCGCCACCCAGACAGGTATTCTTGGCTGGAATGTGGTGGGAATTGTCATCGGCCTGATTGCCATACTCGCCATTATCACGGCAGGAGCCTGAAATGAATGCAACTTTTGCCTTAACCCTGCTGCTTATCCTGCCCATCGCTTCAGCCCCGCTGATTTATATCATCGGGCGGGTAAGTTATTTACTTAAAAAAAGTGTTAACCTGGCACGCTGGGCAGCCCTTGTCGTTCTGGCTGCTTCTATTATTCCATTGATCACCTGCCTTCAGATCGTTCCCGGTCAGGGAGCGATTAAATTATCCGCCTACGGAATGTCTTTTCAGATGGATGGCATCAGCTTATTGATGACTACCGTTGTTTTGGGCCTTGGCATCCTGGTCACCCTGTACTCGTTTACGTATATGCAGGGAGAGGAAGGCGAGGAGAAGTATTATGCCTTACTGGTGGCCATGATTGGAGCCATCATTGGTTTATGCTGTGCCAATGATCTTTTCAATCTCTGGGTCTGGTTTGAGACCGTGGCTGTCAGTTCCTACATGCTGGTCGCCTTCTACCGCCACCAACCGGGATCTCTCGAAGCAGGTATGAAATATATCGTGCAGAGTGCAGTCGGTTCAGCCTTGATCCTTTTGGGGATCGCCCTGGTATTTGGTACCACCGGAACCCTCGACCTGGCAGAGATAAAGGCACAGGCAGCCGTTTCACCGGTGCTCGCCGCCGCCGGCGCTCTGTTCATCATCGGTTTTGGTGTAAAAAGCGCTCTGGTTCCCATGCACACCTGGCTACCGGATGCCCATTCACAGGCTCCCAGCGGTATCAGCGCCATGCTTTCCGGCATTGTCATCGAAGCCGGTCTGATGGCCATGCTGCGTTCTCTCGCTCCGATTTTCCATTCCTATGAAAACTGGGGCAACATTTTGATCATCCTTGGGGCAGTCAACATTCTGGTCGGCAACCTGATGGCGCTGCGCCAGGAGGAAGTCAAGCGTCTGCTGGCATATTCCAGTATCAGTCACATGGGCTATATCGTAACCGGCATTGGTATTGCAGTAACCTATCAGCTTGTCGATGGAGCTACCGGCTCATTCTTCCATCTGACGGTGCACGCCATGATGAAGGGATTGGCGTTCCTTTGCGCCGGAGCATTGATGTACGCCCTCTTTATTTCCAAGAAAAAGCATGACCCTCTGACCCGTGATGATCTTTGTGGGGCAGCCAGCAAGTACCCGCTGGTGGCCTTCGTTTTCAGCCTGGCAATACTCAGTCTGGGTGGGCTTCCGCCGTTGGCCGGATTTATGTCAAAATGGCAAATCATCCTGTCAGCCTTTGAAGCAAAAAATATTTCCATGATCATCCTGGCAGTATTTATGGCTGTAAACAGTGTCCTCTCGTTGGGATACTATGCACCACTGATCAACCGTATGTACCGCAAGGAACCATCGGCAGCCGTAATGGAAGGAAATAAATTGAGTATTTGGATCATTTTACCCCTAATTTGTCTGGTTTCAGGTATAATTGTTTTAGGTTTCTACCCGTCACTGTTGAATGGGTTATTTGAAGCAGCATCGGCCAGCCTGCTGGCGATTTTTGGATAATCGCGCGAAAAAGGGAACAACTTATGGAAATCTTATTTTCACCGCCTATCGCAATACTGATCTACATTCCTTTTGTAGTTGGATTTGTTTTGATTGGCAAGCGGATGGCCGGACCTGAGAAACCATCAGAGTTAAAATCCAGTATTTATGGAAGCGGGGAAGAAGCCCCCCTCGGTCTCGCATCACCAGGCTACAAGCCCTTTATCTTAATCGCTTTCTTCTTTGCGATTCTGCACCTTGGAGTGCTGGTTCTCGGTACCAGTCCATTGAATGGGTCAGCCGCTATTTACATTAGTGGGCTCATGATTGCCCTGCTCGCCTTGATCCTGGGTTAACGAATGGAGCAACCCGTGAATGAATCTTTCTTTGATCAATTGTTGACTAAAATAAAAAGCTGGGGACGAATCAACTCACCCTGGGTAATTCATTACAATTCCGGCTCGTGCAACGGCTGTGATATCGAGATTCTCGATACCCTCACTCCACGCCATGATATTGAGCGTTTTGGGATCAAACTTCAAGGCAGCCCGCGCCACGCTGATGTGCTGGTGTGCACCGGCCCCGTGACGCGACAATCGAGGGAGCGTCTGATCCGCACCTATGAACAAATGCCTGAACCGAAGTTTGTCATTGCAGTAGGCTCCTGTTCGCTGGAAGGTGGTGTTTTCCACGGCTGTTATAACATCTGTGGCGGTATCGATAAAGTGATCCCCGTAGATGCATTCATTCCCGGCTGCCCGCCGCGCCCCGAAGCCATTATCAATGGCATAGTAGCTCTCCTGGAAAGCCTTAATGCCCCCACCGCAGCCAAACCACAGGATAAAGAGAATGTGGAATGGATTGAAAATGCAGCCTGAGGAGACGCAAATGGAAAATGATAAAACCCAACCCATTCTGAAAGCAGCCGAGGATCTATTAGCCCCATTCGGTCTGCCTGCACACCGGCCAGCCCCCAACAGGCTGGATGTTTTGGTCCAATCCGCTTCATTGCTA
Source organism: Chloroflexota bacterium (assembly GCA_021372725.1). Classification (GTDB taxonomy): domain Bacteria; phylum Chloroflexota; class Anaerolineae; order Anaerolineales; family Anaerolineaceae; genus JAJFTV01. Next base: position 28,042 of record JAJFTV010000096.1, read on the forward strand.
GATATCGTACAGCGTATCATCGATACCCGATGGGGATATTTATCCACCATAACAGGGCTCGATCACCCAGGAAATGTCTCGCGTGAACTTGGTGACCGCCAATGGCGGCAGGAACAGGAAACATCCGAAGATCACGAAAGAGATGGTTCCATTGAAATTATGTACCATTTCTGCAACGGTGCTGCGATACTCACCCTGCACGTCTGGGTCACTTACACAAACCCCGGTGTACCCAGTATTGCAAATCTGATCCCCCCGGCCGTTCTTTATGAAATGGAGCTTTCCGAGATGTTTGGTGTTCACGTTCGCAACATCCCCACCGACAAGGAGCATTTACTGCTCCCCGACGACTGGCCTCAAAACGTTTATCCACTCCGTAAATCTTTTACCGGGTTGAAAGAGACTGCAAAGAACTAGTATTCCGTCAAACATGATTCAATGATTTCATTTTTATGTAACGGAATACTTTAAGCTCTGTCAAAGTAAAAAAAGTATTGGATGTAAATGTTAGCTTGAGCTTTGACAGAGCACTAGAGGAGATCGAAGATATGAAGCAATCGGAAAATAACTTTGTTGTCACAATTGGGCCTCAGCATCCCGCCCTGAAAGAACCCGGTCACTTTGAATTTACCGTGGATGGCGAAATCATCACCGGTGGAACCGTTCGTCTGGGATATGCTCACCGCGGGATTGAAAAGGCAACCGAGGCTCGTTCATGGCAGCAAAATGCTTACATCCTTGAACGCATTTGCGGGATCTGTTCCCACATCCATGCCACAGCTTATTCCATCGGGGTGGAAGCCCTGGCTGGAGTGACCATTTCACCGCGCGCCAATGCCATCCGAACCCTGTTTTGTGAGTTGGAGCGCATCCACAGCCACATGTTGTGGTGGGGTGTCGCAGCACACGAAGGCGGTTTTGACACATTGTTCATGTATACCTGGCGGGACCGCGAAACGATCATGGACATCCTCGAAAACCTGTGCGGAAATCGGGTGAACTATTCTGCAAATATCCTGGGCGGTGTCAAATTTGACATCAACCAGAAACAGATCGATATGATCCTGAAAGGGCTTGATTTTCTGGAAGAGAGAACCCATTATTATTTCCAGGTGATCACCAGCGATGAAACATTCCTGCGCAGAACCGTCAATATTGGCACGATGACCAAAGATCAGGCTGACCTTCTCGGCGCAGTCGGACCCACCGCACGGGCTTCAGGTGTTGCCCGGGATCTACGGATCGACGCTCCCTATGCCGCCTATGATTTATACCGCCCGGAGATCGTGGTCGAGACCGATGGCGATCTGCGGGCGCGCTTTGTTGTACGTCTCAATGAACTGTTTGTAACCTACCGCCTGATCCGCGAGATATTGAAGGACCTTCCGGATGGAGAACTGCAGGTCAAGGTGCCGCGTAAAATCCCCGCCGGTGAAACCATCAGCCGTGTGGAAGCGCCACGCGGAGAGCTGTTCTACTACATCGCCAGCAGCGGCGGTGAAAATCCTGAACGGGTTAAAGTTCGCACCCCTACCCTGCCCAACTGGGGTACAATCCTCTCCCTCATCGTCGGCCATAAACTGGCAGATGTACCCATGATGCTGGTTGGCATTGATCCCTGTTTCTCCTGCAATGACCGGATGATCACGATTCGTCGTAAAAACGAAGAGTCGCTCTGGAACTGGGAACAATTACGAAGATATGGAATTGAGTATTACAAATGAACATTGTAGAAGCGTTATTCAAAATAATTGTCTTTCCGGGAGGTTTGTTTCTGCTGCTCATCAGTACTGTTTATGAGTATGTGGATCGAAAACTGGTGGCCCGTTATCAGAACCGGATTGGCCCGCGCTTTTTCCAACCGATTGCCGATATGGTAAAACTGCTGGCAAAGGAAGAGATCATCCCGCACGGTGTTCAACCTGGCCTTTTCCTGGGTTTACCGATTTTCGCCCTGGCAGCCATTTTGACTTCTTCACTGTATACTCCAATGGCCGGGCTTGAGCCGGTCTTCAGCTTTCGCGGCGACCTGATCGTGGTGTTCTATCTGCTGAGTATGATGACCCTTTGCCTGGGTTTGGCCGGCGCCAACACACCTGACCGCTTCTCGATCATTGGCGCAACCCGTACCCTTACACAGCTCTTCTCGTATGAAGCTCCATTCCTGTTGGCACTGCTGGGACCTGCCATCGTCGCCGGTACATGGCAGGTAAACCAGATCAACGCTTATGCCGGTTCAAACACCTGGCTGATCGTCACACAACCCATCGGCTTCCTGGTAGCGTTGATTGGGTTGATGGGCAAGCTGGAGCTGCCTCCCTTTGATGCACCCGAAGCAGAGACCGAGATCGTATCCGGTGCGCTGACTGAATACAGCGGACGCGGATATGCCATCTTCCGCATCGGGAAAGACATTGAACTTGTAATAGGCCTGACGCTGGTCTCTGCGTTCTATCTGGGCGGTCTCACCAACCCGCTTGAATTTCTGATCAAAACATTCGCACTATTGTTGGTCATTGCCGGTTTGCAATCTTTGTTTGCCCGCCTGCGTATTGATCAAACAGTCGGATTATGGTGGCGCATTGGGGCTCTCCTGGCGCTTCTGCAATTACTGGTTACAATTCTGGTGAGGATAATATAATGAAAATTGGTGCAATGCTCGGGGATATCGTTCGGTCGCTGTTCAAATCACCTGCCACGGTTTCCTACCCGGTTGAGGTTTCACCTACTCCGGATCGTCTGCGCGGAAAATTGATGTGGGATTACCGTCACTGCAATGGCTGCGGTCTTTGCGTAAAAGATTGCCCGGCGAATGCCATCGAACTTGTCGTTCTGGATCGCAAGGCAAAACGTTTTGTGATGGAATATGACGAGAATCGCTGTATATACTGCTCGCAGTGTGTGAAAACCTGTCGTTCAGAAGCCATGCGATTGTCGAATACAGTATGGGAATTGGCAGCCCTCAAACAGGATACATTCAAGGTATATTACGGCAGATATGATGATATCCGCAAGCACCTCGAAACAGATGTGGCAGACGCTGCTGCCGGCGGGAATTAAATCCCCTGTAAAAAGAACCGTCTTATTAGGGATCGGCAACGAACTAAACGGAGATGACGCAGCAGGAGTGCAGTTTGTTCGCCTTCTTAAGGATAATATCCAGGAGAACATGCCTGCAACTCCTGCTGTATTGATGATTGAGGGGGCTACGGCACCTGAGAATTTCACCGGGACCCTTCGTAAATTTCAACCTGAACTTGTAGTGATGATCGATGCAGCCCTGATGGGGCTTCAACCGGGAGAAATGGCACTCATCAATCCTGATGAAACGGAAGGCATCACTGCCAGTACACATACCTTTCCTCTTTCCATGCTGGCATCTTTTATAAAAGAAGAAATGGGCTGCCGGGTATGGCTGATCGGCATCCAGCCGGAAGCCAATGATCAATTCACGCCCCTTTCACCGGTGGTGTGTGCAGCCGTCAACGATCTGGCCGAACAATTCATCCATCATATCGACACCTTAAAATAGCCAGGAAGGCTGGCATAATAATATTCCTGCCTGGTAGATAAGCCATCAGGGGATGGTACATTGGCTGACATAAATGGTTCTCAAAAATTATTCCACCCTTAATCATGTGAACGGCTGGCGGTACATCAATCAATGATTAAGGGTAATTCTTTTTCAAAATGAAAGTTGTTACACCAATTATGGTGTATAATTATGATGTATAAAAAAGAGGCACAAGATGACTGAATATATTCGAACACAAATTTTGCTTGAAAAAAAACAACGTCAAGAGTTAGACGCAATTGCCGGAAATGCGGGTATTTCATTCTCTGAACTTGTACGCGAATATCTGGATTCACAACTTCGAATTCATAAATATGATGAAATGAGGCTTGCCGCAGAACAACTTTATAGCGACTATACTCTTGACAAAAACTTAACCGAAATGACTGCCCTTGATGGGGAGGATTTTATTAATGCTGAGGGGTGAGGTGTGGCTCATTAATCTTGACCCAACCATCGGCGCAGAAATCAGGAAAACTCGACCTGCTGTTATTGTCAGCAGCGATGCGGTTGGCGTTCTTCCTCTTCGGGTAGTTGTTCCATTAACCGATTGGAAAAGTCACTATCAAAATGCCGCCTGGATGACAAAAATAAACGCAAGTGAAAATAACGGACTTTCCAAAGACTCTGCCGCCGACGCATTTCAAATTCGCTCGTTATCTACAGCCAGATTTGTCCGAAAAATGGGAGAAATAATGCCCGATGAAATGAGTAAAATTGTTAATGCCATTGGTCTGGTAGTTGAAAATCCGCCAGATCAATAATTTCATGGATATTACTTTCAATAATTGGTTAGAGTTATATAATAATAACTCATCTCTTTACTGAAACGGGGCGATACGTACCATCTTTCTGCCGAATATCACGATGCTATCGACCTGGCACAGAAGGATTACGGCAAGGAAGCCGGACTGCTGAAACACAGGAGAAACCATGACAATCAAGATAACAAATCTGCAAGAGACTGCGCTCAACATGGGAGCCACTTTTTTTGGTATCGCCGACCTGGTCCCTGCCCACTCAGAAATATTGGCTCAGGGTGGTGAAGCGGTTGCCTCATTTCCACGTGCAGTTTCGGTTGGGATAGCCCTGCAGCATAGCCTGGTGGATCCATTACCAGATCAACAAAATCGGCTGGTGATTATGAATTATCGCTATATGGCTTATGACACTGTCAACCTGCGGCTGGATCAGATTACGCTTGCCCTGGCCGGCATAATCCAGGCAAACGGTTATCACAGCTACCCTGTACCGGTTGCACAGAGGGTGGATAATGATCGCTTGACGAGCATTTTCTCCAACAAGCTGGCTGCTTCGCTGGCGGGCCTGGGATGGATCGGCAAAAGCTGCCTGCTGGTTACCCCACAGAACGGGCCACGAGTACGCTGGTCCACGGTGCTGACCACTGCGCCTCTTGAACCCACCGGCAGCATGATGGAGCAGCGCTGCGGCACATGCCATGACTGCGTGGATATCTGCCCGGTGCAGGCATTTACGGGTGTCAACTTTCGTCCGGAGGATCCCCGTTCAGTACGTTTCGATGCCCACAAATGCTCACAGTATCTTCAAAAGCGCGAACAGGAAATTGGTTATCCCGTATGCGGGTTGTGTCTCTATGGCTGCCCGCATGGTAAAATGGCATCCAGTAGACTGCAATAAATTGAGAGGAGAAGGATATGCCTGTGCATCTGGTTAATCAACTTCGATTTGCGCGTCATGAATTTCAACGCTGTATCGCCGGCGTCAGCGAAGAGGATGCTGTTAAACGCCTGCTTCCCATGAACTGCATCAGTTGGATGGTAGGTCACCTGGCAGTACAGGAAAACGCGTACTGGGTGTATCTTGGCAGCGGCGAAATCCTGCACCCGGAAGTTCGTGAGCTGACCGGTTATGGAAGACCGGCATCCACCCCTCCGCTGGCGGATATGCAGGCAGCCTGGAAGGAGATCACCGGGCGGGCCGATCAGTTTCTTGACGCTCTCACCTTGCCGCGCCTGGGGGAATACTATCTACGCGAGGGTCAACCCCTCGAGGAAAGCATCGGCAGCCTGCTTCAACGCAATATTTACCACTATTGGTTCCATACCGGTGAGGCGTACGCCGTCCGGCAGATGTTGGGCCATACCGATCTGCCTGAGTATGTTGGAAATATGCAAGGTCATTATTATCAACAGGGATAATTTAATCAGGCTGTTGTGACGATTTTTTACCCGGCATCGATATACTTTCATTTATCATCCATCCTGATGATTGGAGAACTATGAAGCTACCCGAGGAAACACAAGACGTATTGGATCTCTTTTCAGAACTTCTGGCCGTTCCTGCACCCTCTGGCAATGAGACGAAAATCGCCGGTGTCGTGCAGCGTGTTATCAAAGAAACGGGGTATGAACCGGAGCTCGATCCGGCCGGTAATGTGCTGGTACGTATTGACGGGCAGGAACCTTCGGCGGGGCTCTGCATTCTTGCCGCGCACATCGATGAGATTGGATTTGTGGTAAAGAAGATCAATCCTGATGGTACCCTGCAGATCAGTAACTCAGGGGGTCTGTTGCCCTGGAAGATCGGAGAACGTCCGGTTGAGATTCTGGGCGATCATATTACAGTCACCGGGGTCACCTCGTTCGGTGCGGGTCATGGCAGTGCAATGGACCGCGCAATTACATGGGATGATATAAAGGTATTAACCGGCTTGCTCCCTGAGCAACTCGAAAAAGCGGGGATCCGGCCGGGTTCGTGCGGCGTGCCACTGCGCAGCCAATGCGGTCCGGTGCTGCTTGGGGATCCCGCAGATCCGCTCGTCGCGGCCTGGACCTTTGATGACCGGATGGGGGCTGTGGCGCTGTTACGGCTCCTGAAGGTGATGAAAATCGAAGGGTTGAAACCCTGGTGCCCTGTCATCATCGCTTTTACCGTTCAGGAAGAGGTAAGCTGTCAGGGCGCCATCGTGCTGGCGCACCGCGAGAAACCGGAGATATTCATCTCCATCGATGGCAGCCCCATACCACCCGGTTCTGATCTCAAAATGGATGACCGCCCGGCTATCTGGAGCATGGACAGACTGGTACATTTTGACCAGCATCTGATCCGTTTTCTGATGAATGCTGCCCGGGAAGCCGGCACCGAACTCCAGCCGGTCGTCCAACCGGCGGCGGCTTGTGATGCAAGCAAGGTGTACTCCTCCGGGGGTGCATACCGTGTGGCAGATTTTGGTCACGTGCGCGAGAACAGCCATGGTTATGAAGTAGCCCGGCTTTCGGTGTTTGACAATGTTGTAAAAGTTTTGGTGCAGTTTATTCGTACCTGGAAATCAGGTCAGGAATAATGAAAATCAGGGGTTCAGAGGAGTACTATGCAGAATAATCAATGGGTTCAAAGTTTTACCGGCGCAATCACTGTCTGTGATGTAAATGGTGTTATCCTGGAGATGAACGATGCGTCTGCCGAAGTTTTCGAGAAATATGGGGGCGCATCGATGATCGGTAAAAATTTGTTTGACTGTCATTCTCCGGCATCGCGCGAAAAACTGCAAAAAATGATCGCAAATCAGCAGGAAAATGTATACACCATCGGAAAAAAAGGCCAGAAGAAGCTGATTTACCAGCATCCCTGGTACCAGAACGGTGAGTTTGCCGGTTTTGTCGAAATCAGTCTTCCCCTGCCGGAAGAAATACCCCATTTCGACCGCGATTGAACACCACTGTTATTATCGATACGGGTGGGGTGATCTCATCGCCGAGGTCAGTCATTCTGAAACCCGGAGTATTTTGAACACTGAAAAGTAGATCAGGCACCGTTGACAAACCATGGCAAAAGAACAGTTTTGGGAAACCAAATCACTTGAAGAGCTGACTCCCGCGGAATGGGAATCGTTATGCGACGGCTGCGCCCGCTGCTGTTTGTACAAGCTCGAAGACGAAGAGGGATACATTTACACCACGCGGGTTGTCTGCCGGTATCTTGATCTTGAAAAATGTCACTGCACCGCATACGAAACGCGTTCGGTGGTCATGCCCACCTGCGTCACACTGGATGCAGAAAAAGTCAATACGCTTGGCTGGCTTCCGCCAACCTGCGCCTACCGCCTGTTGGCCGTGGGTAAGGGGTTGCCGCCCTGGCACCCGCTGGTGTGCGGGGATCCCCAGGAAGTTCACCGGGTTGGCGTTTCGGTGCGCAACTTTGCCATCCCGGACGATGAAGTAAATATGGATAAGTTGGAAGATTTTATTTTTGATGGGTATGAAAGTTACGGTGACTAGGCCAAATTTCGCCTTATTACTAGGGATGAGTTTCCCACACCTACTGTAATTAATGGAAGTTGTGAAAACTCGGTTAGTCAATTTTTCTCGAATAGCTTCTTCAAGAGTTTTGTGAGTTTTCAGGAAGGTTATCAAGCCATTTTGGGATCAAAATTGGCAATCTTTCAATTACCTCTTTTCCAAATAATACTTCATCAACATATCCCATATGGAGAATATCAATCATTCTACAAAGGTAAGAAATGCCCATTCCCCACCAGGTGCAATGAGAATCAACAAAGAGATAATGAAAAACTTTCTTTCCTGTCTTGTCAAACAGGAGTTTTAACTCCATGCCATCAACTTGAGTTTCATAAACTCCGTCTGCTACTCGACTCCCAAAAGTTGTAGTGTTGTAATATTCTTTTATCTCCCATATAGCAATAGGGTTATATATGCTTGGAAAAGCGCCATCCACTCTTCGTGAAAGCACTTGGATCGGCTTATTTCCCCTTGTTATCACCGGGAGACTATGAGGATCATAATCACATGGTTGACCATTAATATTTGCTTCGATCAAAATATTGATAATGCCAGTAAAAAATGCAAGCCCCGCTTTTTCTTTCTTCTGCTTGTTTTTAGGAATTGGGATTTTAGGATTATATCTTTCAAATAATTCATTAAATCTTTTTACAGCTTCGTCCTTGTCCATCAGATAGTTTTGAACCTGAGAATTAAGAACTTCTTTCCTGTAATGTAGATAGGAGAGGAGTGTGCTTCCATATCCAGTCAGGCTATCATTCTGAATAATGTGATCAGTTTGAAAACCTTTTTCATTATATAGTTTTAGTATTTGCTCTACTGATGCCGCATAAGCCAAGTTATTTTTTGAGTACCCAATCTCTTGGCTTATTACCCTAACATCAGCCCAGAAATTTATGGATAAGTTTATGAATTCATTATTAGGTTTCATTAATTTTCCTTGTACAAATGTTCGAGTGAGGTATAATCTATTAAACTTTATATGCGAGGGGTCTAGTGCAAACTTCTTTTCTTGAGCTACTTGTTGGTTATGATGTATCCCCAAAAGTTGAACCACTTAAGCTCCAACTATTAAAATGGGTCGGAAATAAACAACGATTTGCACCGGAAATTATTAGCTACTTTCCTTCAACTTTTAATGCATACTTCGAGCCATTTTTGGGCAGTGGTGGAGTGCTTGGCGTCTTGGCTCCTCAAAAAGCTGTTGGGTCAGATAATTTTGCCCCACTTATTGATATTTGGAAAACACTAAAGGATAATCCTTCACTACTAAAGTCGTGGTATGAGAAGAGATACCTTCAACTAATTTCTGGTGAAAAGAAGATCGAATACGAAAAAATAAAAGCTTCATATAACAACAAACCAAACGGAGCAGATCTCGTTTTTCTTTCTCGCTCATGTTATGGAGGAGTTGTCAGGTTCAGAACTGATGGCTATATGTCAACTCCATGCGGAATTCACGTTCCAATCACGCCCGAATCATTTTCAAAACGTGTGGATATTTGGAATGAACGAGTGCAAGGAACTACTTTCTTGAATGCCGATTACGCTGTGGCAATGGCTCAAGCAAAAGAAGGTGATGTAATATATTGTGATCCCCCTTATCAGGATAGTCAAACGATTCTTTATGGAGCCCAGTCGTTCTCTCTTAAGCATTTGTTTGAAATTATTGCGGAATGTAAAAAACGCGGTGTTTATGTTGCTCTTTCCATTGATGGAACCAAAAAAAGTGGAAAAAAGAATATTGATTTAGGTATTCCTAAAGGATTGTTTGAGAGAGAAGTTTTTGTCCATGTTGGCCGTTCAATGTTAAAGCGGTTTCAAATGGAAGGGGATAGTCTTGAAAATGAAGTGGTAAAAGATAGACTCCTCTTAACCTATTAGCTGATCAGTTAACCATGTAGGTTTTTACTCTTTCTCAAAGTTCTGTGAAACACTGATTTGCCAGTTTATGGGAAGTGAGACATCATGTATGTAAAAGATGGCATCTTTTTCCATTTCCATCGAGCAAATAAATATTCTAATTCATGGGTTCCCGGTGCGCAAATTGATTTTTCAGGGAGACAACTAAATTTATTTAACGGATATTATGATGATTTTATACGCCAGTACCCTGTCAATAGTAACCAATTATGGACAAGGGCAGCAATTCAGAAGGTAAAGAAGGAACTTAATTCGAATTTGAACTATGATTTTGTCAACAGTTTTCTAACTTATTTTGATAATGTTGCCGAAGATTTTGCATTTTATATGCGTGAGTCTGTCTTTGAAGAAATCAGAAAAGACTTTTTTTCAGATTTACCAAGTCGAAAAACTTGTCTATGGGTTTTAGAATACGACGCCATTGATTATTGGCGGAAAACTATGGGAGGTAAATTGCTTAAGTTAAAGCTTACTGGTGTAATACACAAAGCAGATCAAAGGCATCTACCTAATGAAGTTCTACCAGGAAATGTAATTAGAGAAAAAGCTTTTAATTATTGGACTGGTTCAGATGGACGTAATCCAATTGAAGAAGAACTGCTTTTTGAAGGGATTGTGAAAGTTATGGAGGAATGTTGACTTTTGGGATAATTCATTTAACTTCCTAATACTTTTTTTATTACAAAACTTGTAAGCACGCGAACAAACAATACTTCATGTGATGATTAGCAACGACAAAAAACTGTTTTTCTCTCCAGAAAATTTATGGAATTGAGCCGCTTCGCGGCTCATTGTTTTTAGCTAATAACTCGAAAGCTGCTCCCTCAGCTTGGCCGCGGTATCCTGATACCCGGCCAGCTTGGCGCGCTCTTTTTCGACCACAGCCGCGGGGGCTTTGTTGGCAAAGTCACTGCCCAGCAGGCTTTCCAGCCGCTGAATTTGCGATTCAATAGCGTCCAGCTCCTTGCTTAGGCGGGCACGCTCCACCTCCCTATCCACCAGCCCGGCCATGGGCAGGTGAATTTGCACGCCGGCCGTCACCAGCGTGAGCGCGTCGGCCGGCTTTTCGGCATTCTCACCGGCAATGGTCAGTTGAGCCAGGTCCAGCCCGGACAGCGCGGCAATGACTGCCTTTTGCTCCTCCAGCAGCGCCTTGCGCTCAGCAGAGGCTGCCAGCGCGGCCGGAATCTTCAGGGACGGTTTCAGGTCCTTCTCGGCCCGTACATTGCGGATGGCCCGTACGATATCCTGAACCAGGCTGAAAGCATAAATGCTTTCTTCTACGTTTTCCACTTCCCCTGCTTCAGGCCATCTGGCGATAATCAACGCGTCTTCCCAACCATCTTGCGGTGCAAAATGTGCCGATTGTTCCTGTGCAGCCCGTTTCAGGTATCCCCACAACTCCTCTGTCACAAAAGGTGTAAAGGGGTGCAGCAGGCGAAGGATGGTATCCATCGTCCGTACCAGCAGTTTTGCGGTATAAAACGCCCGGTCACCGCCTTCTGCCATTTGCAGCTTGGCAATTTCCAGATACCAGTCGGCAAACTCGCTCCAGAAGAAATCGTAGATCTGCCGTCCCGCCTCACCAAACTGGTAAGACTCAAACAGGCGTGAAACCTCTCCTGTTACCTGGCTGGCACGCGCCCGAACCCACTGATCTGCCAGAGACCACTGCGGCTCTGATTGCGATTCCGCCGGCGCTTGCGGCAGGATGCCCAGAATAAAGCGGCTGGCATTCCACAGCTTGTTGGCAAAGTTACGGTTGGCCTCCACCTTTTTTACACTCAGGTTGGTGTCGTTTCCAGGAGTCGAACCCACCAGCAGTGTAAAACGCAATGCGTCGGTTCCCAGTTCATCCATGACAACCAGCGGGTCGATGACATTATCCTTCGACTTGCTCATTTTCTGACCGTGCTCATCGCGGATGAGTCCATGCAGGTAAACGGTATGAAACGGAATGTCTCCGGTGAATTCCAGCCCGTCCATGATCATGCGCGCAACCCAGAAGAACAAAATATCGTAACCGGTTTCCAGAACACTGGTCGGATAGAAGTAAGCCAGGTCAGGCGTCTTGTCCGGCCAGCCCAGCGTGGAGAACGGCCACAACCCGGAGGAAAACCAGGTGTCCAGCACGTCCGGGTCCTGTTCGATGTTTGAACTGCCGCAGTGAGCGCACTGCTGCGGATCTTCGCGCACCACGGTGATTTTTCCGCAGTCTGCACAGTACCAGACCGGGATGCGGTGTCCCCACCATAATTGGCGGCTGATGCACCAGTCCTCGATGTTCTCCATCCAGTTGTAATACACCTTGGTGAAATAATCCGGGATGATGCGGATTCTTCCATCTTTCACCGCTTCCAATGCGGCATCAGCAAGAGGTTTGATCTTTACAAACCACTGGGTGGAGATCATCGGTTCGATGATCTCGCCACCGCGCTGCGAGCGGGGAACCTTAAGCATATACGGCTCCTCCTTGATTACCAATCCCGCCCGCCGCATGTCTTCCCACAGACGTTTTCGGCATTCAAATCGCTCCAGCCCGGCATACGGGCCACCGTTTTCGTTGATATACCCGGCCTTATCCAACATGGATATCACCTGCAAGTTATGCCGCCGGCCAATCTCATAGTCGTTCGGGTCATGACCAGGCGTCACTTTCAGGGCAGCGGTGCCAAACTCACGGTCAACATACGTGTCTGCGATCACCGGGATTTCACGGTTCAGGGTAGGCACGATGACTTTTCGACCGACATACTTCCGATAATGGTCATCATCCGGGTGAACCGCAACGGCTGTATCACCGAGAATGGTTTCCGGGCGGGTGGTGGCGACCGGGATGAATTCGGCGGGGTTATCCGCCAGAACGTATTTGAAATAATATAAAAAGCCCGCTTCCTCCGAATACTCCACTTCCAGATCGGAGATGGCCGTTTGCAGCCCCGGCGACCAGTTGATCAGGCGCTCGCCGCGGTAAATCAAT
>JAJFTV010000106.1 GCA_021372725.1 Chloroflexota bacterium
GGGCAGCACCACGCCCGATACCCGGTCCGCCACCGTGGTGGCAAGACCGCCGACATTGTTGGTGATGGTCGGCACACCAAACGCTGCGGCTTCGGCAGGCACAATTCCGGCGGCCTCGAAGCGTGCCGGATGGATCAAAAAATTGGCCCATTGATAATTGGCTACATAGCCTTGAAGCTGCTCCGGGATGGTCTTGTTGTACAGCCCCATATACTGCACCTGTTCATCGCTTTCACCGTTCATCCCGACGATCCTCAGACAAGCATCTGTTCCCTGACGGTTTAGCTGCCGTATCACCTCGATGGCAATATCAATCCCCTTGCGCCGGTATTCCCGGCCCACGATAAGAATTTTCAGGGGTGACAAATCTTTGGGCGTTATTGTCGCCGGGATGACATCGGTTGGGATGGATGCCGGGCAGGCATTCAGGTGAATTTTCGACAGCGGCTGATGATAGCTGTGGACGAGATCATCGACGCTCCACTGGCTGTGCACAAAAATGCTGTGCGCCAGATCATAACCTTTTTGTTTGCAACGGTTCTGCTTTAGAAAGGCCGCCCGGGTGAAGATCGGCCATTCGCGCTGGTTACCCGCCAGCGTGGTATCCGATAAAACAACAATCGGCACCTCGGTTTTAATCCGGCAAAGGATGGACAGGTACTTTGAAAAAATCACGTCAGGTTTGTGCGTCCGGATGTTTTTCTTGACCTCTGCGGCCGCCTTGTTCAAAAAGGAATCCGGGTATTTCGCCGGGCGGCGCTTGATCAATAATGTGTGAGCCTTGCGGAAGATCCGCTCGGCAAAGGTTTGACTGAATGGAAACGGGCCGACCACAACCACCTCGGCGCCGTTTCGAACCAGCCCCTGGTAGATCTCATAGTCTTTTCCACTGCCGGCGTTGTGATCGAATGGGCTGTCCTGGCAGGCGACAAACAGTACTTTCATCCGCTCTCCGATTGTTCCACGATGAAGGACAGGCTACTGCAAGCCAAGGCGTTTTTTCGCCCTGAAGATGAGCCGTTTCAGATTTTTGTTCCGGTTATAAGGCAGCCTGGCCCACACAGCCCGTTCCCGCTTGCGCGCCATGTTCATACTGCGCTGGAAAAAGACCGTCGCAAAATCGCCATCCCTCAAGCCCTGTTCGATGAGCGGATCCTTCAGCCAGGGAGTTTCCTGCTCGAATCGTTCCACCCATTGCTGCGAAATCTGGTCGGATTGTTTCTTCAGCGGAGGTTCAAGGGCTTCATTATTCTGGATGCCCAGGTACTCACAGACGGCGGTCATGGTATGCTCATAATCCTGGGCAAGATCTTCGTACCAGATTTCCATGCAAGAGATGCTGTTTTGTTTGAGAAAATGTTCCCAAGACAGGTCAAAGGCCAGCAGGTTGTCCAGCAACGCCTCGATATGTTCCCGATTGTACTGCGGGGGAAGGATATATTCCTTGTAAGCATCCGATGCATCCGCCTTCTCGTTCCAGATGCCGGTTTGCATGGCTTTGGAATAGGATACGGCCTGCTTTACCTTGCTGCGGCGCTTCAGGCGGATCACCCTGGCATGTGGGAAAAAGACTTCCAGCACCTCGACGTCACTGAGCGCGGATTCTTCTGCCCCAATCAGTTGACGGGCTTTCTTGAGGAAAATTTCAAATTCGATCCAGCTCAGCTTTAATCCAAAGATACCGTTGGCGGTGCCGTAATTCAAGGCTGCGCGGGTGTGCTGGTATGCATCCGAAAAATCCACCTCGTTCCCGAAACGTTCTGTCAGCGCCCTTTTGCTGAAGTGAAACCCTTCTGTAGGACGGCCAAAACCGATCTTTTCCAGATGTGTGCACAGCAGGGTGCTCCCGCTACGGGGTGACATCAATATCAGGTAAGATCGGTCAGGGAAAGGGATATCGGCGTATCTTTCTTTTAGCCCGCTTCTGATCCGGGATGCCAGTTCTTTATTCATGCATGATCCATTAGCTAAAATGTGTTCTGCCCGTTATTATAACCGTTTACCCTGCTTCATAGCATCCGGCGGGTGCGCCAGATGACAGTCTCGCCTGTGCCTCAAGCGTCCAGATCAACCCACATGACAATGCGCTCCGCTTTCTCAAGTCCGGTGGTGAGATCTGGCAAAAGGGTGAACTGCCCACAGACCACCACCTGCCTATCCACTCTCTGGTTGGTATATGGTTCGGAAAGTATTACGGATGTTCATCCTTACAGGGAGAAAAAGGGGACTTATTCTTTCCCGTCCGGCTTCCACTCCACCCAGACCGGTTCGGTATTTTCAGGGATGATCTCGTAGGCTTTTCCGAGTGATATACCTTGCACCTTGCACAGGGCGGTGGCAAGCGACAGTCCATGCGACACCAGCAGCACAGCCGCGCCCACATGCCGTCCGGAAATCTCATCCAGTGCAGCATATACGCGCAGCGCCACCTCGCGCAAGGTTTCACCACCCGGTGGACGCACAGTTGCGGGATCCACATTTCGCTGTTCCCATAATTCCGCATAATGAGAGCGGATGAAATCCACCTGCAGGCCTTCCCATTCGCCCTGGTTGATCTCACGCAGGCGTTCATCCATCCGGACAGGCAGTTCCAGTTTCGCGGCGATGATTTCGGCGGTTTCGCAGGCGCGTTTCAGGTCGCTGGAATACACCGCTGCGAAATGCTGTCCCTGCAATCTCTCCGCCAGGCTGTGCGCCTGGGCACGCCCCGCTTCATTCAGGGGGATATCGATCTGACCCTGGTAGCGCCCCTCCTGGTTCCAATCCGTCTGGCCGTGTCGTACGAGACAAAAACAGGTCATCGCTTGCGACTCTCCAGGTAGGCGGGCAAAGTGATCATGGGTGGACGTTCAAGTTCTGCAACTTCTTCCACTTCCAGGTAATACTCTCCATTGGAACGGCGGATCATCTTCATTGTCTTGTTAACATCTTCGATAATTGCACGTTCGTAGCGGCCTTCCAGCTTGCGCAGCACGGTCTGGATGATGGCAAACGACATCTTGCTGAGAGCTTCCAGCCCCTGATTATGGTGCACACGCTCCAGCAGGTCCACCTGGGCAAGCGCTTGCAACCCGTACCGCTCGAAGATATCGATCAACAGGCCGGTCTCCACTCCATAGCCGGAGAAAAAAACAGCTTTTTCGAGCGATTCGCGGCGCCCGGCGTACTCACCCGAGAGGGGTTGAATTACACCGGAAAGTTCCGGGTAAAACAGGTTAAGCAGGGGACGGGCGGTCAGTTCGGTTACGCGACCCCCGCCACCGGCCTGCATTTCGCCACTCACCCGTAGCGGGCGGCGGTAAAAGCCTTTCACAAACTGCAGGCTGCGATCGCGCAGCAGCGGTCCGATAATCCCGTACACAAAGCGCGGGTGAATGTTGACAATGTCTGTGTCAATCCAGGCAACAATATCCCCCTGGGTCACCAGCAAGCTCTTCCAGAGGGCCTCCCCCTTGCCAACCCGGGCGCCCAGTTCCGGCAGAATTTGTTGATGGATATAGACCGGAATTCCCAGGTCTTCGGCAATCTGGCGGGTATGGTCGGTGGAATCAGAGTCAAGCAGCACGATTTCATCCAGCAAGGGCACGTTTTCCATCAATGCTTCCTTGATGGTGGTGATGACCTTGCCTACCGTTTTTTCCTCATTCAAGGCGGGCAACGCCAGACTGATGGTGGCACCTTGTTCCTCCTTGAGTTCCATAAGCTGCCGGAGGTCGGAAAATTCATCGGCGTGATAGGTGTTTTCGGCGAACCACTTGTCCACCAGGATGGATATTGCCTGTGAGCCGGCGGTTTCATCAAACATGGCTTCTGTAAATGGAAGACGGGTTTTCATGACAATGACATTGGCAGAGGATTCGCGCAGCAACTTATCCGCCACAAAACTGACAGGTGAAGCGCTCACGTTTTTACCGGCGGCTGCGCCCAGGATCACCAAATCGTACTGGTTGGCTTCTTCAAAAAGGGTCCGAACCAGGTCATCTGTGACAATGGTGCGCAAATTTACCTCTGGAAGCTGCTTCAAAATGTACTGCATCCCTTTGAAAGGGGTATCGTTGGCTGCACCGGTAAGCGAGAGATGCAGCACATCCAGGGTTTCGGGTTTCAAACCCAGTCCCACCCGAAGTGCCAGCGTTGCATACGGTCCGCCGCGCGCCGCGATCAGGGTTCGATCGAATTTAATGGGGGCCGTTCCACGTACCAAAGCAATATCGCATGACGGGCTGGAGAACAGTTCCGAAAGAGGAATACCACATGTCGTCTGCTGACCCGTCCACTCCGTAATCAAAAGGTCCGGTTTTTCAGCAGCGATTACCTTTTGCAAGTCCTGCCAGGGTGTTTCTGAAACGATCACGGTGGATTTGTAGTGTGTGGTTGAATTGCTCATCCCGAGCAGGCGCTTGCGGATCTGGCGTGCAATTTGGGCGCCGGCGCTGATTGATTCACCTGCCAGGATGGGGTCAATCCCAACCAGAATAACCTCGTCAGCAATGATTTTTGCGAAAGCCAGAGCCGTATCACCCGTATTGTTGATTCCGATCGGAACCATGGCAGTTTTTATTCTGTGAAGAGGTGATGTCATGCCGTTACTTCCTGTAATAAAGATCCTATTTGATGAGTGTATATGGAGTCCCAGGTATACAACCGCTTTGCACGCCGCGCCCAGCGCAAAGTGGCTTCCTGCTGCAGCCGCACCCCGATCTGCCCGGCAATGCTTGCGGGATCGGCTTTGGATTTGAAATAGGTGACATCCTCACCGCCCAGTTCACGCAGGACGGGGATATCGGTGCAGAAGACGGGTATGTTGCTGAAGGCTGCTTCGATGACAGGAATACCAAAACCCTCCTCCAGGCTGGGAAAGAGCAGCCCATCCGAAAGGCGGAAGAAATCCGCAATCACAGTGTCGGGTAAAAATTCCGGGCTGATTTCTGCCATAAAATGGACTGCACCCTGCAAGTTAAGTGAATCACGCAACTGCAGGAGTTTCTGTTTGTAGGCTGCGTTGGCAGGGTTGTGGGGCCCTTCCGGGCCGGTGACCAGCAGCATGGCATTGGGGAAGATTTTACGCAGTTCTACCAGCACGTGCAGCGCCAGCTCGATGTTCTTGCGCGGGGTCAGGCGAACGGGCAGCAGCATGAGAGGGTCACCTTCAAGGAGCTTCAACTTTTTCATGATGAAGATGGTTTGCGGCTCCAGTTTGTAAAATGCCTTCAAATCCACCCCATTGGGAACCACCCGGATGGAATCCGCCGGGATGTGGATCAGGGATTGCAGCTCATGTCGGCGTTGTTCAGAAATGACCACGTGAACAGCCCCCTGCCAGTCAGCCCGCAATAAATCCCAGGGATAGCCGTCATGCATCTCGCGGCGGTAACGCGGGGTCGTCCATGCCAGGTCATGATGCCAGAGCACCAGGCGTGGGAAGCCGGGCCTGGTATAGGCGGTGTGCAGGGCGGCGGTTAAAGCCAGGTTTTTGTGCAGTGAGGCAATGTTGTGGGCGATCAACACGTCAAAACCATCCAGCGCACCGTAAATTTCCTGCAAGATGCACTCGCACAACCGGTTAAAGGCAGGCGGACACACTCCCCGATCCAAGTCGGCTTTTACCTTCAGCACGTCGGGATGACGCGAATCGAGCAGCGGCAGGATATGCACCGGGATACCCGGATCAAAAGTTTTACCGCGCCCGGCGAAGATGGCAACTGTATGACCAGCCCCGCACATCAGGCGGGCATGGTGTGCCAGAACGCTTTCCACTCCACCAACGATGGGCGGAGAGGAATAATGCATGAGCGCGATTTTCATACATTTTCTCCAAAGCAGTCAGCCAGTAAGAGACCCAGGCGGCGTTCGAGCATGCTGTAGGAGAAATACCGGCGTGCCAGTTCAAAGTTGTGTTCGCACCGGGCACGTGCCACATCGGGGTGAGTGAGAATGTAACGGGTCTCTTCCAGCGTTTTTTCACTGATAAAGCCGTCGAATTCAATCACCTGGAATCCCTTGGGCTTGATATCTGTTTCAAATATCGAGTAGTTATTGACCACCAGGGGCCGTTTGAAATACATGGCTTCCAGAAAGGCATTACCAAACCCTTCGACATAGGAAGGATAGGTAACCAGGTCAGCCTGCGGATACACATCCGCCAGCGAGTAGATTTTTCTGCCGTCCGGCGTTGTACCCCGTTCATGCCCTACGATGTCTGATTCAAAATTGACAAGTACATCGAGCAGGTCTGCAAATTCGTGCACGTGCTTTTCGTAATCGGTACCCTCGTCACCGGCGGAATGCGAAATGACCAGTTCGGCCGGCAGCCCGAGCCGGCGGGTGAGCTCGATGGCGTGCTCGATGCCCTTGCGCTGGACGATACGGGTGGGCTGCAAGATCAGATACTGCTCCGGTTCAAGCCCGAGGTCGACCCGCGCCGTATTGGTGTAATCATCCGGCGGGGACGGCGGGGTGTCAAACTCCATCACGTTGGGCACCACTATGGCGGCCGCACCGATCCGTGAGGCAAGCTGCCTGGCCTGGATCGAGTTAATGACTACATGCCGGATGGAGGGCAGGTTCGGCGGAAAAGCTGCGGCCAGGTAATCGGCCACGGAATTGTTGAAAAAGCGCTGGCGTTCCCAGTAAAAGTCATGGTGATGGGCGATCACTGGATAACCGGTTTCAGCGACAAATTCGGTGATCGCCAGCCCGAGCGGCAGGTTAATCGGAATGGTCAGGGCGTTTTCGACGATCAGGGCTTCCAGGTGAAACTGGTACGCGAATTTATAAAGGTGCTCTTTAAAGTAATCTTTCAGTTCCTGTACCTGGCGCGTCACACGGGATGGGCGCATAAACACTGAAAAGTAATCCTGGTGCAGTTCCTCTATTTCCGGGTGGAGTTTGCGGTCTTTATGCATTTGCCCCCAATTACCGCTGAAAACCACCTGGTTGATGGCATCGATGATGGGGTGACGGTAGAAGGCTTCGGGAACGATATAACTGCGCTCCTGCGGGCGGTCGCACTCACCACAAAAGTAAAAGCATTGATGATCCATACGTTCCAAAACATCAGCCCATTTGGCGGTCTCCAGCGAGACGCCGTCCGTACCTGAAAAACGGGTGGAAATAAAGCCAATCCGGCGTGAAGGTGTCATGTCCCGTAATATCTCCTGTTCATGATCTGTTCCCCCTGAGATACGTTACAATAAAATAAATGTCCATAATCTTTTATACCACATATTTAAACCGCATCTACGGCAGGGAGACGGCAGCACAAATTATTCCCCGTTTGCAAAACCTGGTCAAGAGTTGGCGCGGGCGTATTCCCCGGCCGTCTGACCCGGCATTGTCCGAAAAGGATGCCATCCTGATCACCTATGGCGACCAGGTGCAGCAGCCTGGCGTACCCCATTTACAGACCCTGGCGGAGTTCAGCGAAGCCCATTTACGCCAGGTCGTGAGTGGCATGCATATCCTGCCGTTTTTCCCCTGGTCATCGGATGGCGGTTTTTCGGTCAAGGATTACCGGGCAGTCGATCCGGCGCTGGGCGGCTGGCAGGATGTGGAACGGTTGGGGCGATCCTTCCGTCTGATGTTCGACGGCGTGATCAACCACGCTTCGGCGCAGGGTGAGTGGTTCCAGGCTTTCCTGCGGGACGAGGCGCCTTACCGCGATTATTTCATCACCGTGCAGGGCGACCCCGACCTGACGCAGGTGGTGCGCCCGCGCGCGCTGCCCCTGCTGACGGCCTTTCAAACTGCGGCGGGTGAAAGGCGGGTATGGACGACCTTCAGCGCCGACCAGGCCGACCTGGATTATCACAACCCGCATGTGCTGCTCGAGATGGTCGACATCCTGCTCATGTATGCGGCACACGGGGCACAGTTCATCCGCCTGGATGCGATCGCATATTTATGGAAGGAGATCGGCACAAACTGCATCCACCGGCCGCAAACGCACGCCATTGTGCAGCTTTTGCGGGCGGTGATGGATGATGCTGCCCCCCACGTACGGCTGGTCACCGAGACAAACGTGCCACATGAAGATAATATTTCTTATTTTGGTGACGGTACGAACGAGGCGCAGATGGTGTATAACTTTGCCCTCCCCCCACTCGTGCTGCACACCTTTCGCACCGGGGACGCTTCAGCGCTTTCGGCCTGGGCGGACGGGCTGGCGCTGCCGTCGGATCAAACCACGTTTTTCAACTTTCTGGCATCACATGACGGCATCGGGCTCAACCCGGTGCGCGGCATTTTATCTCAGCAGGAGATCGACGCGCTGGTGGAGCAGACCCTCGCCCACGGCGGGCTGATATCCAACAAGCAAAACCCGGACGGCACCCGTACCCCGTATGAAATGAACATCAATTACTTCGACGCACTTTCAGACCCGCACAGTGATGAAGCACCCGATTTGCAGG
>JAJFTV010000116.1 GCA_021372725.1 Chloroflexota bacterium
GAACAGCGGTGCGAATGAAGAACTGGTAAAGGACATGCTGGAGAAATCATCCCTGCTTTCAGCCGGGGAGGAAGGCGATTCCCTGGCACTGGCACGAAATACCGCCGAGCTGACACGCCAGATTCATGGCTGGCGGCTGGACCAGAATTTAGGAAACCTCTCCAACCGTGGCCGAAAACACCGCAGATAAGTATACTGGGCTTATACCCCACGCCCCTCGCTGGGGTGGGGGGATGGGGGATAGGTGAGAAATAAGGGATTCCACATTTTGGCATAAAAATAGACCATCAATGGAAATATTAAAAATGACTGTCTACTTTTGAGACCGTCCCAAAAACAGGGGTGGGGTGGAATATGAAAGAAATTTTCAAAAGCTTCCCGCCGGGGAAAAGTGGGATGTAATTTCAGCACCAACAGCAAACCCACAACACACAAGATTATATTCATATAAGATTTTTGTTAGACATCTCTAAAAGCGCTTGACTCAGTATCTCGATTGAGAATACAATGGAATTATGGAGTATAAGGATTATTACAAAATCCTGGGAGTTCAAAAAACTGCCAACCAGGATGACATCAAAAAAGCCTATCGTAAACTTGCCATGAAATATCATCCCGATCACAACCCGGGTGACAAGGTTTCAGAAGAAAAGTTCAAAGATATCAACGAGGCCTACCAGGTGCTTAGTGATAAGGAGCAGCGATCACGTTATGATCAGTTGGGAGCTTCCTATTCACAATGGCAGCAGACCGGTGGAAGGGGTGACTTTAACTGGAATGATTGGTTCACCCGTACATCTTCCGGGCAGGGTCCGCAAAGTTACACCACTCGTGTGGATGCAGAAAATATGGACGATGTATTTGGCGGATTTTCGGATTTCTTTAACATGATATTCGGGCAATCTGCACGCCCCAATCGTCCGGGCCAGAGTCAAGGCCAGGGCCGAGTCCAGGGCCAAAGGACATCTTATACAACCCGCGCTCCCAGCCAGCGCAAGCTTGAAAAGCCCGTTCAGATCAGTTTTCAGGAAGCCTATCATGGCACCGAGAGAATGCTCCAAATGGATGGCCGCAGGCTGCGTGTCAAGATCCCGGCGGGAGCAAAAACCGGCACTCGTGTCCGCATGGCAAACGCGGTGGCGTCACAGGACAGTGGTGGGTATTCTGACCTGTATCTGGTCGTTGAAGTTTTACCTGACCAACATTTTGAACGTAAAGGAGATGATCTCTCCACAGAAATTACCATTGATCTTTACACTGCTGTATTAGGGGGACAGGCGGATGTAACCACACCGGATGGGAAAGTATTATTGACGATACCTGCGGGGACACAACCCGGTCAAACTTTCCGCCTTTCAGGTCGGGGCATGCCGAAGATGCGTACACCAAAGGAGCATGGGGATCTGTACGTCAAAGTGAAGGTGCAACTGCCCCGCCAGTTATCAAAGAAGCAGCAGGATTTATTTGAGCAAATAAAAAACAGTTGAGTTTACAGCTCATCATCAGGAAGGTTTACCAATGAAGAAACTTCGCCCATTATTGGTCGTTCTGGTATTAACCGCAGTCACGCTTTCTTGTCAGGGGAGCCCCTTGTTTTTTAGTGAAAAAACAGCAGAAAACAATCCGGCCAGTACTGTTACATCTCTCATTGCAACACCTCTGTCTGCATCAACGCTGGATTTGCCGCCCGTTTCATCTGATTTATTGGATATGGAACAATTGCAGGTGTCCCTTTACCAGCAGGTAAGCCCGGGGGTCGTTTCCATTCAAACGCTGGATGACCAGGGAGGTGTGCAAGGATCTGGTTTTGTTTACGATCTGGAAGGCCACATCATTACTAATTACCATGTGGTTCAAGATGCACAGCAGATTGAAATCGATTTTCCATCGGGGTTAAAAGTATACGGGACGGTGATTGGCATCGATATCGATTCTGACATTGCTGTCATCAAGGTGGATGTACCCGCTGAACAGCTTTACCCAGTATTACTGGGTGATTCAGATCAAGTGCAAATTGGGCAGACTGTGATCGCCATTGGCAACCCTTACGGGTTAACCGGAACCATGACGGCAGGAATTGTTTCCGCAAAGGGGCGCACGCTTTCCTCCTTGCGTGTTACAGAAGAAGGCCAATCGTTTTCAGCCGGTGATCTCATCCAGACCGATGCTTCAATCAATCCTGGCAACTCCGGTGGCCCGCTGCTTAATCTGGCGGGTGAAGTGGTAGGCATCAATCGTGCGATCCGTTTGAGCGGTGTCACCGATGAAGGGGATCCCATCAATACAGGGATTGGGTTTGCCATATCTGTCAATATTCTTAAACGGGTGGTACCTGATCTGATCAGCAAAGGCAGCTATGATTACCCATACGTTGGAATTTCTGCCCGCCCGGAGTTGACATTGATTGAGGCAGAAGCGTTGGGGTTGAGTCAAACCACCGGCGCCTACATTGTCGAAGTAGTCCCCGGAGGCCCGGCGGATGCTGCCGGTTTGCGAGCCGGAACCCGGCAGACTGAATATGTGGGCCTGAACGCAGGCGGCGATCTCATCACCGCCATTGACGGCCAGTCAGTCATGACATTTAGTGATTTCCTCGGTTATCTGATGACACAGAAAAGCCCGGGAGACACCGTAGCCATTACGTTTATCCGCAACAATGAAAATAGGGAGGTGGAGCTAACTCTTGAAACACGACCTTGATTCATGTACGTCAATTTACCACTGCGAATAGAAGGAGGTAACAATGTTCACTGAAAAAGATTTGCGGGAACTGTTGGACTGTAATGCACCAGATGCGGTTTTGAGTGTATTTCTGAATACTGATCCTTCATTGGGGAATGCGGACTCCTATAAACTTCGCCTCAGAAATATGCTGAAGAAAGTTCGTCTGACAGAAGATGTTGCAGCGGTTGAGCGGTATATCAACATGGAATATGATTGGAGCGGACGGGGGATCGCCATTTTCTCAAGTTCGAAAATTGGATTTTTCCGGGCATATCCCATGGCAATACCACTGCATGACAGGGTTCAGATCGGAGATTCTCCCGTCATTAAGCCTTTGGCAAATTTACTGGACAGTTACGGAGGTTATGGAGTTGCACTGGTTGACAAGCAAGGTGCAAGATTGTTTTCCTTCCATCTCGGTGAATTGAAAGAACAGGAAGGCATGTTGGGTGATTCGGTGAAACGCATCAAACGCGGCGCATCTTCCAGTATGGTAGGCCGGCGCGGCGGGGGATCCACAGATTCCAGCGCCATGGATGAAACCATAGACCGCAACATGCGCGAAGCGGCTGAATTCAGCATCGATTTTTTTGAAAGTAACGATGTACGTCGCATATTGATCGGTGGAACCGATGATAATATCGCCCTGTTCCGCAGCCAACTTCCCAAGGCATGGCAGAGCCTGGTGGTTGGGACATTTTCAGCCAATATGTCGGCAAGCCATGCTGAAATTCATAGCAAAGCAATCGAAATTGGTCGTGCAGAAAACAAGAAAAGAGTTCAGCGGCTGTTGGATATCATGGTCACCAATACCGCCAAAGGTCAGGGCGCGGTGATCGGGATCAGGGACGTCCTCTCGGCAGTATCCAGTGGTCGAATAAAAACGCTGATCTGTGTTAACGATTATCATGAAGCGGGATATATCTGTAAATCGTGCGGAATTCTGACAGTTGAACCCGCAGAGCATTGTGAGGGTTGTGGCGAGAGTATCGAATATGTCCCGGATATCGTGGAGGCAGCCATCGCCTACACGCTGCGAAGCGGAGGCGAGGTGGAATTGATCCATGATTTCCCATATCTGGAAGGGGATAACAAGATTGGCGCAATTTTAAGATACTAACCAATATCGTTATGTTATACTGAAATTTGAAGACTCCTCATATCAAAGGGAAAAGCCTATGAGAACACTTTTGATCATGCGACATGGAAAATCCAGTTGGAAGGATGCAGAACTTCCGGATATCGAACGACCACTCAAGAAACGTGGCCGCAAGGATGTAGTACACATGGGCAAATTACTGGATGGTAAAAAACTGAAGCCCGATCTGATTTTGTGTTCCACTGCCAAACGCGCCAGACAAACAGCAGAGATTGTTGTGGAGGAAATCGGTTTTGAAGGCAAGGTGGAATATCTGGACTCTCTTTATATGGCAGAATTGGATACCCTCATCAAGACACTGCAATCGCTGCCGGATGTGAAGAGAGTGATGATTATTGGCCATAATCCTGGCCTTGAGACTCTGGCACAACTGCTCACCGACAAGATCACAAGCCTCCCTACCGCTGCCGTAGCACGCATCAAAATACCCAT
>JAJFTV010000130.1 GCA_021372725.1 Chloroflexota bacterium
CGGCCGTGTTCACATTCGCTGGCAAACAGGGCATTCTCGACCGTGCTGTATTCCTCATAGACCTTGCAGTGGTACGCTCGCTCCATGACGTCACGCATTTCAGGGGTGACCTTTTCACTGGTGGTGATGATTGCCTTAAGAGGGGAGACTTCCAGCCCCTGGTCGAGTATGAATTTAGCCAGCAGGAAATACGATACCGCGTAGCCGGTCATCCATTGGACATTGTGCTTCCACAATGCGTCCACGTAAAAGCGGGCAGTATCAGCTCGCAGATGGAAGGGGGAGAAATAGACCTGCTTTTCCACCGAATTGAAGCGGTAGAAAGGTCCTTTGCTTTCGGGGTCGGGCTCGACCATGCGTCCTGAAAAAGTGGCTCGAGGCTGTGTGAACGAAACCCCTGCCCAGTTGGCTGAGCGGACTTCACGCACGGCCAGCGAATCGCGGATCTCGTCCGCCGTCCATATCGTGGCGATGGGTGTGCCGGTGGAGCCGCTGGTTGCATTGACCCAATACCGCGCATGAGGTTGATCATCGCGGACAAAAGCTTTGGGATCCTGCCTTACAGGGTCCTTTTCCAGCAAGGGCAGGGCTGAAAGATCGCCTTGAATGGCTGACTCATACTGTAGCTGGGTCCATTCATTTCGATAATACGGAACATGCAAATAGGAGATTGAACCGATTTCTCTTAGCAGATCTTTTTGGTATTTAGACCATTGTTCCTGAGTGAAATGTTCTCTGGCCCGGTAACCATTTTCATGTTGGGGGTAACGACCGCCAAAGCGCAACCAGTGCCAGTAGAGACCAAAAAGAGATACCGCTTGGTTTTGGAGGAAAAGCGGCAGGGATGCGTAAATGCGGTCCAGCTTGCTCATTGATTTGAATTCTCTATGACATATTCGATCATCTTTTCCCATTGGGGGATGATTACTGACCAGTCATACTGCTCAGCTTTCTTCCGAGCATTTGCGGACAATCTTCCTGCCAGGCCTGGTTCGGTGAGACTGCGCTTTACTGCCACAGCCATAGCTCCAGCATCATTGGGTGGAACAAGCAGGGCATCGAAGTTGTCTTCCAATAAGAATGGCAAACCGCCCACGTTCGTGCTGATCACACAAAGGCCACTGGACATTGCCTGGATAACGCTAACCGGCGTATTATCGATTACCGGTGGGTTGATTAAGATGTCGGAAGACATTACGTATCGTTCTAATTCAGGTTTTCCAACATAACCCGTAATCGTTACATTGGTTTGGATGTTCTCGCGATTAATGAAAGAGATAGTTGATTCAAGGCTTCCATCCCCCCTGGTTCCACCGCTCATAACGAGTGTAACCTCAGGATATTCCTTCTGAAGGATGGCAACAACTTCAGCAGCCGCCCAAGGGCAATAGATCTGATGGAATCCTCGAAGGTAAATCAGATTCGGTTTGGGATGATCGCGCAAAACGAATTGGAACCTTTGAAGATCCACCCCATAATGTAGTTCATTTATTTTTACATTGACATACGGGGATAGATTGGTGATCAGGTAAGTTGAAGGTGCGAACACATAGCTGGCTTTACTCAATAATCGATTCACCCTTTTTTTATTTTTCTTTGTGAATGCAGGTAAATTGCCACCATACAATCCTAGGATAAAGGGTTTATGGAGCTTATCAAGTAAATTTCCGATCACTTCTGCCCAGATAAACGCTTGCCCGCTGAAAACTTCAATAATGGCAACGTCGAATGACGCTTTGTTCTTCCACGTTGTTCCGATCATGTCCATCAATCTTAAGATTCGATTCTCTTTACCCGACGCTGAAAAAATCTTCCAACCACGGTCGATCAGAAGGGGAGCGATTGTCTCAGAGACTGACGTGCCTCTATTCATCTGTGAAGTCAAATTTGAGATGAATAAGATGGATTTTCCATTTTTCATATTTACAATCCTATTGAACGGGTCGCTTTGCCAAAATTGCGATATGCTCTCCAAGATATTTAACGGGGAAGAGGTGTGCGTATCTTTCCATCCAC
>JAJFTV010000131.1 GCA_021372725.1 Chloroflexota bacterium
GGACTGTCCGGTCATAAACGAGGATTGATCGTTATCCGCCAGAAAATAGATGGCATGGGCGATCTCTTCCGGTTTTCCGATTTTCCCGCTGACTGTTTTGCGAGCCAGATTCTCCAGGCGTTCCGTCATGCTTCCCTTTCCGGCATGATCGCGCGACAAACCAGCCCGCAGCATGGGAGTATCGACGGCTCCCGGCAGGATGGCATTGACACGCACATTATCGCTGGCAAATTCAATCGCCATGGCGCGCGTCAGGGCCAGCAGACCGCCCTTGCTGGCAGCATACGCTCCGATATTCGCCGAGGTGGCAACCGCATGCACTGATGAAACATTTACAATCGCCCCCCCGCCGCCATCTTTTAAGAGAGGATATGCCAGTTGGGCGCCCAGGAAAGCCGCCCGCAGGTTGCTCGCCAGCACCTTGTCCCACTCTTCCACACTGGTCTCCAGTAACGGCTTTACAATTTGCAAAGCCGCATTATTGACCAGTGCGTCCAGTCTTTTTGTGAATCTCATGGCCTGCTCAAAAATGGTTTCAAAATTCCCGGGTTCAGAAATATCCGCCTGGATGAACAAACCATCCGCCGGAAAACCTGCCCCAAATTCAGCCCGATCCACGCCAATCACCCGCCAGCCTTTTTCGGCAAAGGTTTCGACGGTTGCCCGCCCCACCCCTCCGGCTGCACCGGTGATCATCACCACCCGTTTTTCATCATTCATGTTCGCCTTTTCTTTGCTTCTGTCACCTGTTGAAACCTCGTAAAAACAGGGAACCTGTCAAATTTTGCTCATAAAATCGTCCAGATCGCCAGCCGGCAAGCCCAGACCTGTAACCAGATTACGCAGGGTGCTCCAATGCACTCGTTCCCAGGCAGATGGGCTGGAATTGGCGTTGTGCGGAGCCAACATGACGTTGCCCATCCGGCACAACGGCGAATCGGCGGGCAAAGGCTCGTCCTCAAATACATCCATGGCTGCACCGCCGATTTTTCCGGTTTGCAGAGCGTCAATCAAGGCCGCTTCATCCACAATCGGCCCGCGGGCGGTGTTGATCACCACAGCCGTGGGCTGCATCCAAGAGAAACGCTCGGCATTCATCAGATGATGGCTGGTTGGATTGAGATCACAATTCAGGCTGACAAAATCAGCACGTTCCAGCAGATTATGCAGACCGGTCATCTCCACGCCGTTCTCCAGAATAAAATCCGGTGCAATCGGGAGGATGTCATTCCCCAGTATCTTCATGCCAAAGGCGCGCGCCCGGCGGATGACCGCTTTGCCCACATTGCCCACACCGATCACACCCAATGTGCACTCCGAGAGTGACCGGCCGGGAACCTTCTCCCACTGACCCGCATGGATCGCCTGATCCATCCATGGCAGCCGGCGGGCAAAGCTTAATATATATCCCAATACGGTATCGGCTACAGGCAACGTAAAGGCATTCGGTGTATTGCACACCAGAATGCCCAGCCTTTCAGCAGCCTGTTTGTCAATGGAATCGATGCCGGTGCCCCATTTGGAGATGACTTTCAGGCGCGGCAAACATTTCTGCATGACCCGCCCGGTGAAGCGATCGTCTCCGCATACGGCTCCGTCAAACTGGCCGGCATATTTCATCAACTCGGCTTCAGAAAGCCGTTCATGCACCACCGGCTCCAACAGGTGGATATGGTAATGCTCAAAAACCGGTTGAAAACGGTCCCGATAAGGGATCATGTAAGGGGCAGAGAATAACACATCCATATCTTTTTTCCAGTTCTTATCGTGTAATCCGGTAATAAAGTTGTTCCAAATCAGGATAATACAGCTTTCTTTAAATTAGAAGCAGACTGTTATTGAGGATCTTTGCGGGCAGACTGCCGGGTTTTCAACAGCAAATCAGCCACCAGGAAATCCAGTTCTTCGTCGATGTCCCAGGCTTCGGCGCGGTCAATGGGGAACATGTAAGGCCGCTCACCCAGCCGGTTGCGGCGCGTCTCAAGTGTTTCGCGGGTAAAAATATAAATACAGGAATTCTCTTCATAAATAGGCGGGAGATCCTGGGTTTGCAGCAGAATGGCCGGGTTATGGTTGACCGGGCGGGTCAGTTGATCCCACAGACGGGTTTGCAGCCGGGTAACCCCAAACAGCGAGTCAAAGACCGGCCGCTGGGATAACATGATATGGATGGCGGCGGAGATCGTTTCACGGCGCAGCAGCGGATTGGTGCTGTGGGTCTGCAAATATAAATCAGACTTCACCTGTGAGGTATCGTAAAGCAATATCTCATTCATGGACACCGTATCGGCCCGTAAATGCTCCGGCCTTTCCAGCAGGGTGACCTTTGGAAAGGTGTTTTTCAACCCATCCAGGATCATCGGGCTGTCGGTATCCACCACAATCTCGTCGATCTCCTGACAGGCCATTAATGTTTCGATGATATGCTGATAGAGCGGTTTGCCGGCCAGCAGCCGATAATTTTTACCGGGCACGCGCTGTGAATGATGTCTCATGGGTACAAGGGCGGTGATTCGGGGTTTCATTTGTTTTCCTCCACCGGTTTTGTCTGCGAACCCGGCTCATCCTGGTAGCGGATGGGCGCATAATTGCGGGTATGGTTCGAATTACCCGGATCGAGCCGGGGATAATAATACGCCCGCCGTAGTTCCCAGGTCAGTGATTCCTGTCTGCGGTAGCCATGATAGGTTCCCAAAAACTGGTTGAACCGGTAGGCCATAATCCGGGCCCAGTTTGCGCCAAGGACTTTTTCTTTTGACGCAGCTCGAAAATCGTTGGCGACATTCACAAACCAAAGGCGGATCAAATCACCCAATCCAAATTTTTCCTGCGGGTAAATGTGTTTGAAAGCCATCCCCTCCCGCTTGTAACGGTTATAGATGCCATGCCAGTTCTCATGATGCAGGTGCTTCACTTCAGCCTCGGGCACGTATACAATGGTATACGATTGCTCCTGCGCCCAGCGCGCCCAGTCCATATCCTCCAAACCCGAAAGCGTCTCATCATACGGGTGTTCCTGCCATAAAGAGCGCCGGATGGCGGCGTTGGCGTTGTTGCAAAACGGATTATTCTGGTTGGGGCGCGGCTCATCCGGGTACCACTGCCGCCAGATCTGGTTCTCCGAAAAATGGGCGCTTTGGGGCGCCCGCTGCTTGCCATACGTCAAAGCCACCTGCGGATCATCGAAAGGCAGCAGCATCTGCTCCAGCCAGTCGGGGTAAACCGGATAAACATGTGCACTGGCGATGACAACCAAGTCTTTCACAGCATGTGCCATGCCCATATTCAACGAACGCCCAAAAGTGAAATCCTGGGGATTGATCTGCACGATCTCCACCGGGTAACGCGAGGCAATCGCCAGCGTGGCATCGGTTGAACCCGAATCAACCAGGATGATTTGAACATCCTTGACCGTCTGCTGAAGAATGCCGGAAAGCAGGCGCCCGATATGCTCCTCTTCATTGTAACCGCGGATAAGGACTGAACAACTTTTCATGCGTCTAAAAGAAATGAACCTTCCTGAAGGATGCCTTCCAGCAGGACTTTTATCGTCTCGGATTTTTCAGGTCTGAGATCATCGATTGCGAATGGTTTTACTGCCACATATCCCCGCCAGACGCCATCTTCTTCGAGAAAATGATTAAATAATAATGAGGTGCGATAAATCTGGGCATACAGAAAGCGGCGGGCATTGTGCCGGAATTCCTCCGGCACAACGATTGTCTCGCGAGCGAGAAAATCCTCGAGCGTTTGCAGATACTCCGCCCGATCGGCTGGGAAAAAGACGGTCGGGATCTGCGTAAAGCGGGATTTGCCGGCACACAACACCGCCGCACCGGATATTGAAGCCTCCAGCCCGATGGTGGAATTGTAGATCATCACAAACTTTGATTTTTCGATCAGCTCATACGAACTGAAATGCTGGTCTGACGGAATAAAAACCACGTTGGAAAGCTGATCCACGGAATGTTGTTTTACCCAACCCGTCACACTCTCCAGGCTTTGCTTGCCAGGCCGGCTTTCATCCGGATGGGCACGAATCACGAACAGGGTCTCGGGGTGGGCGCGGATTACTTTCAGCACCTCATCCAGCCAGGAAAACATGTCGTCGAAGATCACATTGGCATGATCCTGGCTCGTATCGAAGATGACATTGGTAAAGACCGACACCATTTGCGTGAAACCGGCGGCATGTTTCCAAAAATCTGTATCCATCTGGTTCATCTCCGGCCAGAAGCGCACTCCTGCCATGCTGAAATTCCCCTGTCGCCGCTGGTTGAGATAAGCATCCAGTTTTTCATTTTGTTCCTGGGACAACTGAAAGGTATCCGGCAGATCGACAGGATAAGCCGTGGCATCCCCTGTTGTGAAAAAGCCGCTGAACGGCCTCAGGCCAACTTCATGAGAGATGACCCGTACAGCCGGATCATGATTCCTCGCCACCCAGCGGACAGAAGCCTCGGGGTAAAACATGCCGTTGAACACTACCACGGCCTGCGGTTGGATGGTTTCAAGAAGCTCGCCAAACTGCTCCGCAATCGTCCAGGCAGACAGGATGTACTGACGAAAGAAATGACGGGTCTTTTCATCATCCACAAGGTGATGCCGGCGTAAAATCCAGCGCAGTGAGGGTAAAACCAGCCGTCCCAGCGGCATGTCCTGGTATTCCACCCTGGCCAATTCCTCCACACTCAATCCGATCAGCAGGTCTTGTAATGTCTCATCCGTTTGTGGATTGAGCCAGCGCACATCGCTGTTGGCATACGTCTTCTCCGATTGGGCAATGCAGATGCTGCACGGCGGCGGATTACCGATATCATCCCGGTCGGTGCCCAGCACACAGTGGCTCATTCCCCGGTTGCAGACAAAGTGCACCACGGGTACACCCTGCAGACGAAGCGCCCAGGCGGTCAGCAGGGAAAACCCGGCATTCAGGCTTATTGCTTCCAGACGGGTGGAAGCATTGAAGAAAATCACCGGCTTTTGGGTCGAGTCTGGTTCAGCCGCCAGGACCTGGCGGGATAATTTGACCAGCCGCGCGTTCTGGGCTGCATGCCTTACACGCCGGTTGATGCCCTGTGAAACCCGATCCTTTATCCCGGTCATGAAATCGTATCATTCCTTCGTAGTTTTTGCAGGATCGGCAGCTCATCGCTGTACACTTTTTTCTCGCCGTCACCGAGGGCCATTTCGGTCACCCGGATATCCTTCACCAGCCGGCGAAAACCGACCGGCTCCACCGATGCCGACTGATCAGTGCCCCACATGGACCGGTCGAGGGTGATATGCCGTTCGACCAGCGAGGCTCCCAGGGCTACGGCCACCACCGAGGTGACCAGACCTGTCTCATGCCCGGAATAACCAATCGGACAGTTGAATTCCTTCTGCAACGTCTCGATCATTCTTAAATTTAACTGCGCTGGTTCGCATGGATAGGCACTGGTGGAATGTGCAACAATCAAATTTTTTTCACCCAAAATCTCCACCGCAGAATGGATTTGATCCATGGTGGACATGCCGGTTGACAGGATAACCGGCTTCCCCAGCGATTTAATCTTTTCAAGCAGCTCCCGGTCGGTCAGTGATGCCGATGCGATTTTATAGGCAATGATATTAAACTGTTCAAGGAAATCAACGGATGGTTCGTCCCAAGGTGAGGCAAACCAGTCGATACCGATCTTCCGGCAGTATTCATCGATCTGACGATATTCCTCATAACCAAACTCAATTTTGTGCCGGTATTCCAGATAAGTGATGTATCCCCAGGGGGTTTCGCGCATCTGATCACGCTGTTCAGGGGGAACGCATAACTCCGGCGTCCGCTTCTGAAATTTGACGGCATCCAGACCGCTTTCCCTGGCAGCCAGAATCAACTGTTTGGCAATCTCGATGTTACCGTTATGATTGATACCGATCTCTCCTACAATATAGGTTGGATATCCTTTTCCAACCCAGCGATTTCCAAGTTTTACTGCATTTGCCATAAGTTTATCCCTCACCCATTATTTGTCCAAACCGGAGAGAATCCGGTCGCATAATTCACGCACTGCACCCATGCCGCCCTTTCGTTGCAGGACGATATCGGCCTGTTCGATGGCTTCAGGGTAGGCGTCGGCCACCACCACTGCACAGGCTACCAGCGGGAAGCATGGTACGTCATTGACATCATTTCCCAGATAAACTGCCTGGGCTGGGTCAATGTGATATTCTTCCATATAAGCGCGCAGAACTGCCGGTTTATCACGCGCCCCCTGCACCACCGGGATGCGCAGTTTATCACAACGGGCTTTCACCACCGGGTTGATTTCACCTGTAATCACAACCTGGGCAATACCTCGATCCCGCAACCTGGCAATACCCCAGCCGTCACTACGGTCGGCTGCAATGACTTCGCTGCCATCCAGATTGACCCACACCCTGTTATCGGTCATCACGCCATCAAAATCGTACACCACCAGCGATACCTTGTCGGGCAGCTTCCGTTTTCTGTGATCCGGGAAAACCATATTCAGATCAGGCTGCTGCGAAAGCCATTCAGCCCGCTCCCAATCGCGCAGGTTGTCCAGATCCACCGTGTAGCGGGGATCGATCATGAGCGACAGGATCGTCTCACCGCTCATCGAGTGTTTGTCCAGGATCACCTGCGGGCGAATGGCATCGATATGCCCGGTCTGCCAGAACACCGCCGGAAGCTGTTGGCGGGGAGCGTTATAAGGTTCGGCAAACCCTTCCACCATCAGGAGCGGCGTCATACGGCCGGTTTGTGGATCAACCCGCCACATCTTGTGCGGGTTCTGCCCCGCAGGAACCACCCCGCGCACCGAATCCGCTTCAGGATGGCCGAGCAGCAGTCTCACCGCCGCGTCCACACAGCCAACCGGACGGATGGGAGAAGTGGGGCGAAGCTGCACGACCACATCGGGGCGAGAGCCCTCTTCGCGAGCAAGCCAGTTCAGGACATGTTCAAATACCGGCAGATCCTGGGTTAAGTCCTGTGCCAGTTCAGCCGGGCGTAAAAACGGAGCTTCCGCACCCCAGGCGCGTGCCACAGCAGCGATTTCCTGGTCATCTGTCGAGACAATCACGCGCGTGACGGTTTCGGACTGCAAAGCAGCCGCAATGCTGTATACGATCAATGGCGCGCCGGCAAAATCACGGATATTTTTACGGGGAATTCCCTTTGATCCTCCGCGGGCGGGAATAAGTGCCAGAACCTGCGCCTGCTTTACCATGCCGTCCACCCTCCATCGACCACCAGGTTGGAGCCGGTCATGTACGACGATGCATCTGAAGCAAGGAAAAGCAGTGCTCCGCTCATTTCGTCCAGATGTGCCATCCTGCCCAACACGGTGCGCGCCGAGTAATTCTTTTCGAACAATTCATCGTGGCCATTGTAGACGCCGCCAGGTGTAAGCGAGTTGGCGCGGATGTTCTTCCCGGCGTAATAGGTTGCGATATAGCGTGTCAGACCCAGAACCCCGGCTTTGGTCACCGAATAATAGACGGGTTTGTACTGCTTTGGCTGACCCGGCCGCTCATAAATGCGCTGGTCAGGCCCAACCAGCCCGTAGGTGGAGCAAATGAAGATCATGCTGCCTGCGCCCTGTTTCAACATGGGAACGGCGGCTGATTGCGCACACAGAAAAAGGCCGGTCAAATTGACGTCCAGAGCCTGCTGCCACATAGCCAGAGGATAATCCTCGAAGGTGTTGCCGTGCTGTCCAACTTGTGAGCTGTCGAATTTCGGATCCAGCGCAGCGCTGCATACCAGAACATCCAAACTGCCATACGCATCCAGAGTGGTTTGCACCATTTCGCGTACCGAAT
>JAJFTV010000144.1 GCA_021372725.1 Chloroflexota bacterium
CCCCCAATTTTTAAGACCAGGTCAAGAGCTAAAGATCCTTCCTGTCGATGGCGTGTATTACCAGTGGAAACAATCCGATAATCTGGAGTCCGTCGCAAATTTCTTCAAGGTCAAGCCTGAAGAAATACTTTTATGGCCTGAAAACAACCTGGATCTGTTTATCACGGAACCAGCTCTGGCCTCTATTCAGGAAGGAAACTGGCTGATCATCCCAGGTGGCCGCAGAGCGCTTCAAGATTGGGGCCCCCCACCCATATCAAGAAGCAACCCGGCAGTGGCGGCGTATTACGGTTCGGGGTCATGCGGAAAAGTTTACCAGGGGGCGATTGGCACTGGTGCTTTTGTTTGGCCTACCATCGCCCGCTCACTCTCAGGCTATGATTTTTCCAGTATCCACCCTGCACTGGATATTGCCGGCGCAGAAGGAAATGCGATCTATTCCAGCGACAGCGGCGTTGTTGTTTTCGCAGGTTGGAGCGAATACGGGTATGGGAATCTGGTGGTCATCGACCATGGGAATGGCTGGCAGTCTGCATATGCTCATATGAGTGTAGCAAATGTGAGCTGTGGACAAAGCGTGGCGCAAGGAGAAATAATCGGAGCGGTCGGAAATACCGGCAATTCTACAGGTGCACATCTACATTTCGAGTTGCGAAGTGAGGTTTACGGAAAAGTCAGTCCTTGGGACCATGTAAGTCAATAACCTTGAGCCAAACTTTTCCAGTCGCTGCACGAGTTTTCGTGAAGAACAATCGCTAGATTCTGACCTACAGGAGGAATGGAATGCTATGAACCGTAAAGAACGAACTGTTCTGATCACGATTGTGATCAACCTGCTATTAATTGCCTTTAAGCTATGGTTGGCTGGTGCTTCGGGCAGCCTGGCTTTACGGGCCAGTGCCCTTCACTCAATTGCCGACGCTGTCATTGGGGGGTTCGTATTCGTCGGCTTGCTCATCAGCCGGTGGGAAACAAACCGCAACGAGGCACGCAGCCGCGTCAATATGGCCGAGAATTGGGTAGCACTGGCGGTGGCAGGGGCAATTTTCTATGTGGGGTTTGACATCGTACGAGAAGTATTAGGCGGCGAGTCCCCTGAGCTGAGAAATCTGGTTCCCATTACCCTGGCCTCACTGGTCACCGTCGCCGCGGCTTATTTTATTGCGCGTTATAAACTCTACGTAGGCCGCCAGACCAATTCACCGGCGCTCATCGCCGGAGGGTACCACTCACAGATGGACATTTATGCCTCTGTTGTTGTGGTTGCTGGGTTAGCTGGGGCTGCCCTGGGGCTGCCGAACCTGGATCGGGCAGCTGCCGCCATTGTGGTGGTGTTTATTTTGTTTTCAGGTTATGAAATCGCCTCATCAGCCATCCACGCGCTTCGTCACCGTACCGAGATTGATGTAGAAGGCCATGCTGGCCATGCACACAACAATTATTCTCATACAGTTTGGCGGGTATTTCTGCCTGTTGGACTGGCATTGTTCCTTGGAGTGTATCTATTTTCTGGGTTTTACATTGTCAGGCCCGGAGAGGCGGCTGTTGTCCGGCGGTTTGGAGCAGTAGCTTCACCGAATCAGGGTTCTGGCTTGCACTATCGGCTGCCCTGGCCAGTAGACCGCGTAGATATCGTTCAGTTAGACGAAATTCGCCGGTTAGAAACACCGGCCAGCCTGATGCTGACAGGGGATGAAAACCAGCTCAACATCCGGCTGAGTGTCCATTACAAAGTCAACGACCCGGTCAATTTTCTTCTCAATACTGTTGATCCAAAAACTTTGATCGAACGGGCGTCAGAAGCTGCCATGCGTCAAGTTGTCGCCGGTGAATCCGTAGATGCGCTGCTCACAATGGATAAATCTACCATTCAACAACGAGCCGCAAGCCTGACCCAATCCGCACTAGATGGTTATCAATCCGGTTTACAGATCACCGGCATTCAACTGCTTGAAAGCAGTCCGCCGCCAGAAGTTGCAGAAGCATTTCGTGATGTGGCCAGTGCTCGGGAAGACCGAAATACCTTTATCAATGAAGCGCTCGCTTATCAAAACGAAATTCTTCCAGTCGCACGTGGTGATGCCGAAAAGGCCATTCAGGCAGCCAATGCCTACCAGGCTGAAAAAATCGCTCTGGCGAGCGGTGAAGCAGCCCGGTTCGCCAGCCAGCAGGGGGCATATGCCAAGGCTCCGGTCGTTACGCGCCTGCGCCTGTACCTGGAATCTGTCGAACGAGTCCTGCCCGGAGCACGCAAGTTCGTGCTGGACTCGGCTGTGCGCATGCAGTCCACCGATTTATGGTTCCCGGGCGTCAACGGCGCGAGCACTTTTCCACCGCAGCCGTGAGAAGTGACCATGCTGAAACTCGTAATTCTCGTTTTATCTCAGATCATCCTTCAGGAGCAAACCTCATGAAACTCTTCCGAAATCTCGTACTTTTCTTGATCGCTTTGGTATTTCTTGCGGCCAATTTGGTCTTTTTCCAGGTGGACGCGACGGAAAATGCAATCGTTACACAATTTGGGCAGCCGGTCCGGGTGATTACCAGCCCTGGTTTATACGTCAAATTACCCGACCCGATCCAGAGCGTCACCCATATAAACATCCAGCTGAGTGTTTTTAACTTACCCCAAACCGAATTTTTAACGGCTGACAAAAAGAACATCGTTCTCGAAGCGTATGCAACCTGGAAAGTAACCGACCCACTGCTGTTCCTAAAATCGGTGCGCGACCCGATCGGTGCGGAAACCCGCCTGGCTGATATGATCGCATCCGAGTTGGGCGTAGCGCTTGGACAGGTGGAATTAAGCCAGCTTGTTACCGTGAATACCGAGCAGTTAAAACTATCCAACACCTTGAATACCGTGGCGCAAGCTTCCGCCAGCCGGACAGAGCAGTATGGTTTTACCGTCACGGATGTACGTCTCAAACAGCTTACCTTTCCCCAGGCAAATTTAACCAGCGTCTTTCAGCGTATGAAAGCCGAACGCGAAGCGATTGCTCGCCAGTTCCGGTCGGAAGGCACGGAACAGGCAGCCAAAATTCGAGCTGCAGCGGATACGGAGAGAGCACAAATTCTGGCCGATGCGAACCAAAAAGCG
The DNA here is from genome assembly GCA_021372725.1 of Chloroflexota bacterium. GTDB lineage: Bacteria > Chloroflexota > Anaerolineae > Anaerolineales > Anaerolineaceae > JAJFTV01. The sequence continues at coordinate 3,101 of JAJFTV010000144.1, forward strand.
GCCGAAATTCGCGGCCAGGCAGATGCCGAAGCAATAGCCACCTATGCGGCTGCCTTTGGGAAAGATCCTGAATTCTACCAATTCCTGCGCACTCTGCAGTCCTATGAGGTTTTTGTCGATGGCAATACAACACTGATCTTGCCATCCAACTCTGAACTACTGAGGTACCTTAACCCATCGATCACAAATCTGCAAGAGACGAACAGTCCTCAGACCGATTCTACGACCCCGACATCAGATTCGGGATCCAATTAGGTGCCCTATGACAACCAACTCATCTCAACCTCCAGAAAGAAAACCGCTGGATTGGCGGGCCGGGCTAAGGCAAGTCGGACAAGCCATCCGAAAAATTTTTCAAATTCTTATTGGCGATGGCGAAACCCCTTGGGAAGATCTACAAGCCACTTTTGGTCATCTCCGGCCAAAGCGGATAATTTGGGGAATTATTGGCCTATCAATTGCTGTGTATATACTCACAGGAGTTTATGTAGTTGATCCGGGAGAAGCAGCGGTTGTGCGACGCTTTGGGATGGTTATCGAGCCACGAGCCGCTCCAGGAGCCCACTATCGTTTACCCTGGCCGGTCGACCGGGTGGATATTATCAATGTCAGTGATGTCAGGCGGGAAATCGTTGGCGTGCCACAACCGGAGGAAGGACACGATCACCCTGAGCCGCCGACAAAACTACAGGTCCTTTCTGGGGACACCAACGTGATCGATGTTGAAATTGTTGTTCAATACCAGGTGCGTGACCCCGCAGCTTATCTCGTCAACGTCCAATATGCACCCTACCGTTTGGTGCGGGATGCTGTCCGGCAGGCCGTCACTTCGCTGGTTAGCCAGTTGCCGGTGGACGTGATCCTCACCACCGAACGACAGGCTTTGCAAAACAACATTCGTGCTGAGACGCAGAAACGATTGGATGAATACGGCAGTGG
>JAJFTV010000154.1 GCA_021372725.1 Chloroflexota bacterium
GATGCCAGGCATCCTCCTGGCCCCAGATAATCAGCGCCGGGCTGTGAATATCTTTAAGATGTTGTTCGACAAACGTGGGATCCGAGTTGCGCTCGGTGCGCAGGTTGGTCGTCCAACTGCCAGGTCGGAGGAGCGGTCGCAGGTAGGCCTCAACGATTTCCGCGGTTACTTTCTGCGGATCGGCAAAAGCTTCGACTAGATTTTTGCGGATCAAGGGTGGGTTTAAAAACAGCCGCGCTGCTTCACCTACCAGTGGTAGGCGAACCAGGTTCCAAAGCCCTGGTAACGAATGATGCACGCCGCAAGTGGATGACAGGATCAACGCGCCGGTGCGTTCCGGATGGCGGATAGCAAAATCCAGAACAGGGAGACCGCCGGCAGAACTAGCCACAAAAACTACCTGCTGGGCATGCAAGCCATCCAGCACCCGGCTAATCAAGCGTGAATTCCCCGCCACAGAATAATCGTGATGGCTGGGCGCTGCCGAGTAACCGTTGCCAGGAAGGTCAATCGCCACCACCTGGTATCCTACCTCAGCAAAGGGCTTGACCTGATAGCGCCAGGTAAAGGCCCAGGACTGGCTGCCATGCACACAGAAAACGAGGGTGCCTTTTCCCTCCGAAACGAAATGGATTGAAATACCTTCCACTTCAAGGGTATGACAGGATCCCAGGTTGGGGTGGGAATTTTGGCAGGGAGCAGTGTGCATGGCAGTATCACAATACCTTTGGAAATAAACAACCCGTTTTCTGCGCATACTGCCGGTATTCCATTGAAAACCGGTCTGCTAAGAATTTTTCCTCGAGGCGCAATCGGTATAGAAGCCCCGGAAGAAGCAAAAGCAAGACAGAGGTTACTCCGACCACGCTGGAATAACCGATTGCAATACCAAGCGTCATCAACAAGTAGCCACTGTAAGCCGGATGTCGCACATAGTGGTAAGGTCCTGTTTTCACCAGGATATGATTGACTTTAATCTGAACATGACCGGAATACTGGTCACGCGCGACTCGACGAGCCCAAATGAACAGCCCCAACCCCAGGCCAAACAGCAGGAGCCCCAAACCTTCGAGGGCAACCCCGTGGGGGACCGAAACCGGCAGATAGGAGAATTCGAGCGGTGAGCCAAAGAACACGAGCAGGAAACCAGGTAGAATCAGCCAGAAAGAAAAGTCTCCCTTTTCTTCTTGAGAAACCTCTCCACTGCCCGACAGCCAATAGGGTTGCTTCGTGCGCGCATAGTAGAGGATTGGCCCAACCAAAAATGCGATCCCGGTAACGAACAGGATCCACCCGGTGCGATTGTTCGCCAATGTTGCAACGCCTAGGCAGGCTAATACCAACGACAGAAAAGGTACAGCGATTGCCAGGAAGAGCACCATGCTTCTACTCATGGAATCTTCACTTTGTGGTAGCTACCGGTTTTATCATGAGTATCAAACGGTACTGCCCATACAGCACAGAAGGGATATCAACCGGTACCAGGGCATCCGGTATGTTCTGGATCATTTCGCGAAACCGGCGGTTGGGATCCGTGCCAATTTGGCGAATCAGCCAGCCCGCAAAGCGCCGAAAGCCCGAAAGCCGACTTCCTTCTGGCAAAAACTTATCGAAGATTGCTATACGCCCTCCCGGTTTTAAAACGCGCCAGGCCTCCTGCATCGCGATTGGGCCATCCGGGACCACGGATAGGATGAGATTGAGCAGCAACGCATCGAAACAGCCATCCGGCAGCGCCAGCACCTGACCATCCATCACGTTGAATCCAACCAGTTCCTGGCGTTTATGGCGTGCTTGCTGAAGCATCGCCGGGCTGAGATCCACGGCCGTGACGCAGACACCGGCAGGAAGATTGGGCAAATCAAGACCTGTCCCCACGCCAGGGACGAGCAGCTGCTCTCCCGTTTTCAATTTGAGCAGTTCAACCGCTTTCCGCCTCGGGGCGGCCGTCCAAAAGCGCATCAGGCTATCGTAGATCGGCGCATAGCGGCGGTATATCTTGAGATTGGTCGTATTCTTCATAATACCCCCTATGCTTTTGGAAGAAAACGGCCCGTTCGAGCCATATAACGCTCATACTCGGTTCCAAAGGTTTCCGTTAGAAGTCGTTCCTCTTCACCAACTCGCCAGGCGCTGGCAGTGGTCATGGCCAGCCAGAGAGCGCCAACAATCGCATTCGCCGAGAGCAGGAAAAACGCGACGCTAAAGCCAAACAAGGCAGTATACATGGGATGGCGCACCCAATGGTATGGACCAGCCGTCACCAGGCAGTGGTTTTCCTTCACCATAACGCCCACCGCCCAGTTCTGTCCTAACGCCTGGTGAACCCACATGAACAAGGCATCCATGCACAGTCCAAGTGCCAACCCTAACCAGCGCCAGCCTTCCGGCAGAGGAACAGCGGTTGCTTGAAGCGTCTCTGGCCAGGCAATTGCCAGCAGCAGAATGCCATTGGACAGAATCATCAGGCTGGTCATCAGGATGGGCGACCAACCTGGCTCCTTCCGGAGGATCGCTTTCCCACCCCGGCGGTTGGCCAGCAAGCCATACAGTAAACGGATGAGCAGCATTAGCCCATAAATGATAAACAGCAAATAAGACGAAAGTGTCTCGATGTGCATGGGATGCCTCGTTCCAAAACTCGCATCCAAGGAAACGTATTAGCCGGTTTTCCTTGGCAACTGGTAGCCCAATAAGCGCAAGGCATTCATAGCCACCAGTACGGTGCTGCCCTCATGCGCAACAACGGCCCAGCTTAACTGAACCAGGCCAAGTACGGATGTGATAATCAGCAAAGCAATCACACCGAGGGAAATAGCCAGATTTTGCTGGATAATTCGCCGGCTGGCGCGACTCAGGCCGACTGCGAATGGCAGCTTTCCTAGATCGTCAGCCATCAAGGCCACGTCAGCGGTTTCAAGAGCCACGGCTGTCCCTGCGCCCCCCATTGCAATTCCAACCGTAGCAGTCGCCAGTGCCGGCGCATCGTTTACGCCATCTCCCGTCATCGCAACTGCCCCATACGCTTTTTGCAAACGCTGTATCGTGCCTAATTTATCCTCAGGCAGCAATTCCGCTTCAACGTCAGTGACCCCAATCTCTTTCGCAATCTGTTGTGCTACCTTCCGGTTGTCCCCCGTTAACATGATCAAGTGCTTCACGCCCAGGTTGCGCAACTGAGTAAGGACCTCCGCCACACGAGGTCTGGGCACATCCGCCAAAGCCAGGACACCCAGAAATATACCGTCGCGGCCAATCGTCATCGTCGTGCGACCAGCGCTCTCGAACTGCTCTACAGTTTGGCGAATACTGGTATCCACAGCCTTTCCGGCATTTTCCTCGAAAAGCTTGAGGGTTCCAATCCAGATTGGTTTGCCTTCGACCTGGCTGCGTACACCACGACCGGGGATATTCTCCAAACCGTCTGCTACGGGTAGGGTGAGTTTCTTTTCTCTAGCAGCACGGACGACCGCTAATGCCAATGGGTGATTTGACTGCTGTTCCACAGCACCTGCTAATCGCAAGACTTCATCCGGATTTGTGCCATTGAATGGGATTACGTCCGTGACCTGAAATTTTCCCTGAGTCAGAGTCCCGGTCTTATCAAAAGCCATCGCATTTAGGCGGCCGAGGTTTTCAAGGTGAACGCCACCTTTGATCAATACCCCATTGCGCGCCGCCTGGGCAATCCCAGCCAGAACCGCTGCCGGGGTACCGACAGCCAACGCACAAGGGGAAGCCGCAACGAGAAGAAGCATTGCCCGATAAAAGCTCTCTGAAAATGGCATTAAACCCACCAAAGGAGGTACTACCGCGACCAACACAACCAAAATCAGCACAATCGGAACAAATCGGGCGGTAAACCGGTCGGTGAATTGCTGCG
>JAJFTV010000003.1 GCA_021372725.1 Chloroflexota bacterium
GTGGGATCTTCTAAATAAGGGTCCCATCCGTTTTCTGTATCCAATAATTGTTTCCCAAAATCAGAGGGCTTTAAACAACCCGGATTTTCATCATTCTCCAAGAGACGAAAAAGGAGACACCAAAAGCGGATTGAACGAACCATATTCTTACCCACACCCAGTTGTTCTATAGCGTTTTCATCGTTGAAAACGTGTGGATTGGCAAGACATCGGTCGTATCCCTTTTTCAGCCAACCATATCGCGGTGTAAACGTCTCATGTCGACCTGCACTACCTTTAATAAGTTCCTGCTCTGTAGTCATTGTTTTATTTGCCATATTTATGAATATCTATATCCTTTAAATTGGTAAGTTTTTTATTATTATAACGTACTCAACTCTCAATATTAAAATAGCATGCCATGTTACTGCTTTTGATTCAGAATTCAAGATAAAACCGACGAGAATCATTTTTCATCTTGAAAATAAAAAGTCTCTCCCTCGCCCTTGTCACGGCCACATATGTCAGGTTCTTCATCTGCTCTTCGCTCCACCGTTCAGGGTTGAACCAGTCCAAGCCTATGACAAAAACGCAGGCGTAGTCGAACCCCTTCACGCTGTGGATTGTGGAGATGGTCACGTTCTGTGTGGTCACATCGTATGATCGTTTGGCCCGGTAATCGCCCGCTATCCAGTTGGAACAAATGCCGCGCTCATCCAGTGCTTTCATCATTAGATCTGGCACATGAATGCCGGGCATGTGCTCCGGCGTTTTCTGCGTGTAGATCACGGCTATTTCGGAAAGAGGATAGCCTTCTTCACGGTGCAGGTGATCAATCTGCTTTGCCACATATTCGATCAGTTCATTCAGATCGGGGAATTGTTTCACTTCCGGATCAGGTCCTTTAGTTGTTAGAAATTCCTGAAACAGCTCCATCTGCGGGGTCTGTACTTCAGTTTTTTCTTCCTTTCGGTTCAGAAACCTGTTTGCAAAGTCGGTGATGTTTCCGGTGCTGCGATAAACCCAGGACAGTTTGTGAACCCGGCCTCGCGCCTGTATGCCAAGTTCTTTCCATGTCTGCGTGCGGTGATAAATATTCTGGTTGTCGTCAAGGGCAATGGCCAGGTGGTTGGTTGCGGGGTTCAGCAATGAGACGACAAGCCGGTACATGTCGTCGGAGAAGTCCTGGCCTTCGTCCACCAGGATGGCATCATACTTTTCCGTGCAGTCCTTTGCTTGCTTGAGTGCCTCTTCTATGACCAGGTCATAGTAAGCAGCTTCTTCCTTTTCCCATGCAACGGGTTCGCCCAGAATCTTCGAGCACAGTTCAAAGAAATGGAGAACTTCCACACCGTTTTTCCCTAAAGGCACCTTCTTTTCCGCCAGCAGCCGTTTAATGAAATTGACCAGCGTGATGTTGTAACAGACGAACAGGATACGCTTGACGGACCGATTTTGCTGCATCAGGAGGGCAGCCCGGTGAACCAGAACAAGGGTCTTGCCGGATCCCGACGGGCCGGTGATGATGCGGTGGCCGCCGTCAATTTTGCGGGCAATAGCTTCCTGGTTGTGATCCAGCATTTTGATTCTGTTTTGCTGTTTTTTGTGCTGTGCTGTGGGATTACGGTCGGGGAGTTCTATCCGGACAACGGGGAATATCTACTGACGGAGGTGATTGAGTTCATCCGGCGTCAGGTTAAAGTGAAAGGCGGTGGAGTATTTCTGTTGCAGAGCTTTCAGAAAGGTCTGGCCGGACGGGTCACGGCTGATGTCCGATTGCGGGTGCAAGTCATCCCAGAAAAAGATCCTGTCCGCGTCAATGACCTGATCGAGGGCTTTCCGAATGTATTCATACTTGTTGATATTGGGGAATACGACGCCTTCATGGATGGGGATTTTCGGGTTCCCGGCGTGATGCGGCTCTTTGGAGACAAGGCGACGGTCATCCCGAATCTTGTCCATAAGGTTATGGCAGTAGGTTTTTGCCTGCCTTAAAGGACTTTCTCTTTCTTCATTGTGGCCGTTGATGGTTAATGTGAAATGCTGAGGGTTTGCTTGCTGGATCTGATCAAGAACCCAGTCTTTAACTTCGAAGATGATGAGGCCGGTGTCTTTGCAAAACAGGATAAAATCGGGTTCGTGGCCGTTGATGTCCGGAAGATACCAGACCAGATATCTGCTGTCCGGTTTGGCTACAGCCTTCAGAAATCCGTAAAAATGGCGCTCGCCATCAGTGCAGAAGTCTTCCACATCATCAGGGATCATAACGGCCATTCAGTATTCTCCTGATGCTTCGACAAGCTCAGCATGACAAACATGGTGAATTACGTCTATTTACGAAAACTTTTTACTTTACGCGCCAAACCCAATCAGGCTGAGCATCCCCAGTTCTTCTTTGCAGGTCTGGCAAAGATTCTGATCGTCAAACTCGCCGGTTGACGTTTCCTGGAGTTCGCCTAAAATCTCCGCCGCATTTTTCATGTCGTTTTCCTGGATGGGTTGTCCGCAGTTGCTGCATGTTTTCATACACCTATCCTTTTGATTATTCAAGGGTTCATCAAATTATTTTATCGCGGACAGTCTATTTATTCACTGTGGACGGAATATTAATCGAGCATTCTCTTAAAATCAGGATCATCCGCGGTGGTTTTGTGAATCATTATGAAGATTAATGCAAAGTCTTCATTTGGTATTGACCTTATGTCCCTCCTTCCGAAAATTCAATCGCTAAACGACAACCGTAAGTCGCATTATTTTTTGCGCGTCGCTCATCGCTCAGGGCGCGCGGCCGCTACGCGCCTGGCGGCCTTGCGCAAGGCGCAATGATCTATGTTGCCGTGAAAACATTGCTTCATACCTTGAAAGTGGCCCCGTGCCCCTATAATCAAAACCCTAACGGCCTTGAGCCAATAGCGATAACTATCTGCTATAACTATATAATCAACATATGTTTATTGATATAATGAATTATGTTGTAATTAATAATTGAGCGTTGTTAGCTTGGTTTCATGGCAAGGCCGTGGCATAAAAGTAGGGAGAATTTTGCAAACAACGGTGTCTAAAAGCGGTAAAATAGCGGTAAAAATAATGGGCCGGTAAAAGTGATTAAAAATTTTATTTTTCTAAATCTTTGATTTTATTTGGCTGGGGAACAAGGATTCGAACCTTGATTAACGGAGTCAGAGTCCGGCGTCCTACCATTGAACGATTCCCCATCAAGAATGAGCGTTGCGCGGCCGATCCTGGATAATGCACAAGGCCTGCGAGCTGGGTCTATATATAATGTGATTTCTGATGTCAATAAATTTTCTTGATCCTCTCCGTGGCCGAATGAACCGGCAGCCCGGTTTTTTCGACAGACGAGCGCTCTTTACGGTATCCTGATTTTCCTTTTTTGCGGATCGGGATGCTGCCGGTAAAGAATGGCGATATTGCCAATGAGACCGACCATTTCGCTATGAGTGGCCAGCGCGATTTCGGCGGATATTTCTTTTTTGGCTTCTTTGAATTCGCCGAATTTGATCTTGATCAGTTCATGGTCTGTGAGCGCCAGATCCACCGAGCCGAGCAGCTGGTCCGTTACGCCTTTTGCGCCGATCATGACGAGAGGCTTCAAATGATGCGCCTGCGCCCGTAAATATTTTCGCTGCGATCCTTTAAGGTGTTCCATTTTCTCTTCCTTCTTGTTTAAATTCGTTTCCGTATAGCACAGATAAATTAATTCGAGGAAATAATAAATTCAGTAGAAATGTATTCCGAATAATGTCATTATTCCGCATCTATCAGAAGGGAGACTTTTGCGTATGAACAAAAAGATTTCTTCTCCAAAAGCATCACCCCGTTCAAAATTCGATCCCGACTTCGGCACGGCTGCTGGCGCTGTCAAAGCCATAAAGACCGATGTCATCTCGTCTCGTGAGCTGACCCGCCATGTTTTTAAACGCATCAAGAAGCACAATGAAAAAATTAACGCCTTTGTCACGTTAAATGAAGAACAGGCGTTGAAGCGGGCTCGCAAAGCCGATGACGCTCTGGCTGCCGGAAAGAATTGGGGGCCGCTGCATGGTCTGCCGATTCTGATCAAGGATCAGTTCATGACGGCCGGCTTGCGGACGACCTGCGGGTTTCCGGAGCTTGCCGATTACGTCCCAACGGAAAATGCCGTAGCGGTGGAGCGGCTGCTTGCCGCAGGTGCCATTATCATCGGCAAAACAAACACGCCCATTGGCGCGAGCGATATTCAAACCTACAACAAGGTTGCGGGAACGACGAACAACCCGTGGGACCAAACCCGAACGTCAGGCGGATCAACCGGAGGGGGAGCTGCGGCACTGGCCGCGGGAATGGGGTTCCTGGAGCTGGGGGCCGACCTTGCCGGATCGATCCGCACGCCCAGTAATTTCTGCGGTGTCTGCGGCCACAAGTCTTCTCTGAATCTCGTGCCTTTCCAGGGCGGGATTCCGCCCCTGCCCTCTTTGATATCACCGGCCATCAATCTGGCCGGGTTGAATGATCTGGCCGTCGTCGGGCCGCTTGCCCGTTCGGCGCGTGATTTGAAGCTGGAACTGGAAATCATTGCCGGGCCAGCGCCGGATGATGCAAAAGCCCTGCGCTTCACTTTGCCAAAATCCCGTAAAACGAAACTACAAGATTACAGGATCGGCTATGTCACGGATGATCCCTTCTGTCCGGTGATGCCTGAAATTGCAGCCATCATGTCCCGTACGGTTCAATCCCTGCGCCGCGAAGGCGTGAAGGTCAAAGAGGGCTGGCCGGTCGGCATCTCATTTGCGGATGTTTTTGAAACGTACTTCAAACTGATGGCTGCGTACGTCTCTCAGTCGCCGTTCTTCACCGACGAGCTCATCAATTCCATGAAACTCCTTTATGATGCCCCGTTTGGCGAAACGCAGCGGCAGTATGTCGAGGGCCTGACGCTTTTCCACAAGGAATGGGTCGCGCTCGGCATCAAACGCCTTTTGCTCCGTCAGGCCTGGCAAGAATATTTCAAGTCATTTGATGCGTTTCTGATGCCTGCCAACTGTGTGCCGGCGTTCACACACGATCACGGACGTGTCATGTGGGGACGGACGATAGATTCCTCGGACGGTCAGCGCCTTTATGTCGAAGCGTTCAAATGGATATCCATTGCGACACTGGCCGGATGCCCCGTGACACTGGTTCCCGTCGGGATAACAGGATCCAATCTGCCGGTCGGCATTCAGATCATGGGGCCGTATATGGAAGACGGCACATCACTGGATCTGGCCATGAAGATGGAAGACGCTTTGGGCGGATTCACACCGCCTCCGGGGTTTGAGTGAGAGGAACAGGAACAAAGGGACAAAGGCACAGAGTAGCAAAGGCAAAAAGTTAGAAGGAAATTTATTGCTTTGTGCCTCTGTGCCTTTTACCGGTCTGCGAGGATTAAAATGTTCTGCCCAAAATGCAAATCTGAATATCGGGAAGGCTTTTCCAAGTGCTCCGATTGCGATACTGATTTAGTTGCAGGTCAACCGCCGGAGGCTGAAGACGAGGTGCGCTATGTGGAGATGATCGAGGTTTTTTCCACGTACAATCCCGGCGACATCGCGTTTATCAAATCCGTGCTGGATGGTGAAGACATCCACTATTTCTTTCAGGGCGAAAGCTCCGCGATGCTGGTTGCCGCAGGAGCTTATGCCCGCCTGCTGGTTCAGCAAGATCAGGTCGAACGCGCCAGAGAAATCCTGCAGGAGGCGGGATTTCTGAAATAGGGAACGGTTTGAAACCGTTCCCTACAACCATCCACCATTTTTCCCTTAAAACTTAAAACAGTCTTTTTATTTAATCTCCGCATGATAGCTTTGCAGGGATTTTGCCCGGCCGTGGCCTTGGCGGAAAGCGGCAATCCCCTTGACCGCGGCCACGGCGGCTGCAACCGTTGTAATATAAGGAATCT
>JAJFTV010000022.1 GCA_021372725.1 Chloroflexota bacterium
GCAAAAGGCGACCCGAAAGGCACAGGAAAAAGCTCAACAAGAGATAGGGGACCCGACGGCATTAAATATCATCATCTCCAATAACGAAGAATTCAGCTCCGGAATTGTCGGATTGGTAGCGTCAAAATTGGTCGAGAATTATTACCGTCCGGCAGTGATTGGGCAAATCGAGAACGGTGTCATCCGAGCTTCCTGCCGGAGCATTCCTGAATTTCATATCACGGAAGCGCTGGATGAATGTGCCGACCTGCTTGAACGGCATGGGGGTCATGCGATGGCAGCGGGATTTACTGTCAAGATGGAAAATGTCGATCTATTAACGGAACGCTTAAAGGAAATCGCGATGCGGAAACTGGGAGGTCTGGATCTGCGCCCGATGGTGAAAGCGGATATGGAAATCAATATCTGCAAGGTAAAGCCCGGTTTTTATACTGAATTGGAAAAACTCCAGCCAACCGGTATGAATAACCCGACCCCGGTGTTCCTGTCGAGGGGGGTGGAAGTCGATGGTATGCGATTGATGGGGAAGGAAGGAACCCACATCAGTTTTAATGTGCGAGGCAGTGCCATCAACCGGGCAGTGGCGTTCAACCAGGCGTACTGGTACGAAATATGGTACGGAGAAAAACCGCGTTTTGACATTGCCTATACCATCGATGTCAATCACTATATGAACGTGGATAGCCAACAGCTTAATATACGGGACATGAAGATATCGGCAAGCCAGGTCTAATTGTTTATGAAACCTCCGACCAGGCTCAAAGCCATCCTGTTAAGTTTGCTGGTGGTGATCATTTGGTCAACCTCATGGATATTGATCAAATTCGGCTTGAAAGACATCCCGGCGTTAACCTTTGCCGGACTGCGTTACTTTCTGGCATTTCTGTTTCTGATCCCGTTCCTGTTGAAACGCAAGGTAAGACAACAGATTAAAGATTTTTCCAGGAATGATTGGAAGCTCATCATCCTGATGGGGGTAGTTTCTTATTTTATTGCGCAGGGCTCTCAATTCCTGGGGCTGGCATACCTCCCTGCCACCACGCTGAACCTTGTCCTCAACCTGACTTCAGTATTCGTGATGATCTCTGCCATATTTTTAATCAGGGAAATTCCCACCAGACTCCAGGTGCTCGGTCTGCTGGTAAACCTGGCGGGGGTATTCATTTTCTTTTATCCAGCCGGATTGGCAGGAAATTCTCCCGTAGGTTTCATCTACGGTATCGTGTGTTTACTGGCGAATGGGTTTGCCACGTTGATCGGACGCAAAGTGAATTACCAGGGAAGGCTAAACCCGATCGCGGTCACCGTGGTCAGTATAGGGATCGGGTCGACGTTGATGCTGGTTTGTGGTCTATTATGGCAGGGATTACCCACAATAAGTACACAAAGCCTGGTGATCCTGGTCGTCCTGGCGGTGGTTAACACTTCATTTACTTTTGTTTTGTGGAATTACACGCTGCAAACTCTAACTGCCTTGGAATCCTCGATCATTAATGGGACCATGCTCGTATTCGTAAGCATCCTGTCGTGGATATTCCTCGATGAGACACAGAGTTTGCAGGCGATCATCGGGTTGATCCTGGCTTTCATCGGCGCAATCATAGTAAATATCAGAATTGAAAGGCAACACCACCTGCCACTGTAGACCATCCTACAAATATCTGGCGTGCTATAATCGGTAAGTTGTCATCATTTATTTAATATTCATAATCGGGAGGATTTCTTGTGACGGACGAGAAAACAGGTTCACCTTTTATTAAGCAGAATCCACCTGCAGTTCCTTCCAACCAGTTCAGCCCCCCTCCGATCAATACGATCGAAGACACCGGGCTGGAATTACTGTTCCTGCAGGACCTGACATTGAAAATCATTTATTTTCAAGGGTATATGACCGGATATAAGATTGCAGAGGAATTATGCCTGCCTTTTTCCGGTATGGTCGATCAAATCCTTGATGCATTAAAACGGGAAAAATTGGTAGAGGTTAAATCTTCACAGATGGGACTGGGAGAAGGAGCTTATCTCTATGCAATAACCGGTGCCGGCATCCTCCATGCCAGAGAAGCTCTCGAACGGAGCCAGTATGCCGGTCCGGCTCCAGTACCGCTGGATAAATACAACGATTCTGTTCGCCGGCAAAGCCGCGGAAGATTACTGGTCACTAACCGTCACATGAGACAGGTGATGGGGGATCTCGTATTTGGTGAGGATACCTTTCACCGCCTAGGTCCGGCAGTGAACTCAGGGACTTCTATATTTATTTATGGTCCTCCGGGAAATGGAAAGACCAGTATAGCAAAGGCGATCGGTAACCTTGTTCTCTCTCAGACGATGTACATTCCATACGCGTTATTTGTGGATGGACAGGTGATCACGATGTTCGATTCAGTGAATCACCAACTTGCCCCAGAGGAACCCGAAGGTACATTAAATGGGAGACT